>NZ_LNVH01000001.1:300000-540957 GCF_002093575.1 Streptococcus oralis subsp. tigurinus
CAGTAAAGCCGAGTTCTTCTTGACCTGCAAGGTCATTGACCTTGATGACCACCCCATCAATATCGTAAGGAAGTTTCTCCCGTTCTTGTCCTACTTCTTGGATGAAATCCCATATCTCATCTATACTTTTAGCCAATATTCGTTTAGGATTAACTACAAAACCAAGCTGTTCAAGATGCTCCAAGACTTTTTCTTGACTATCACGAGTAGAAGGGCTGGCTTCTTGATAGAGGAAAGTCGCAAGATTGCGTTTTGCTACTACTGCTGTATCCAGCTGACGGAGGGTTCCTGCAGCTGCGTTACGAGGATTGGCAAATTCAGGCTCCCCATTTTCTTGGCGAGCTTGGTTGACCTGATCAAACGAAGCGCGTGGCATATAACACTCTCCACGAACGGTGATATCTAGTTCTTCTGGCAAGGTCAAAGGAATGTCCTTGACACGCTTGAGGTTCTCTGTGATATTTTCACCAACAGAACCATCCCCACGTGTCGCACCGACAACCAAAATCCCCTTTTCATACGTGAGCGAGATAGATAAACCATCGATTTTCAGCTCACAGATATAGATTGGATGGGGTAATTCCTTTCGAACACGCGCATCAAAAGCTTCTAACTCTTCACGTGAAAAAGCATCCTGCAAACTATAAAGAGGATACTGATGACTGTATTTTTCAAAACCATCTAAAACCTTACCACCAACACGATAGGTCGGACTGTCCGCTAAAACTTGATCTGGATAGGCGGCTTCCAATTCGACCAACTCTCGGTAGAGGCGATCGTACTCGCTATCTGACACCGAAGGATTGTCACTCGTATAGTACTCGGTCGCATAGCGGTTGAGCAAGGCAACTAACTCATTCATTCTTTCATTCATAAAACTATTCTACCATAAATCAAGCCCTCCTCACAATAGAGAAGGGCTGAAAAATGGATTGTAGTGTAATATTTTCTAAAAAAGAGAAATTATAACTCTTTTTTAAAATGACTTCGCACATAAACGAGGGAGAAACAAGACAGGGCAATAACCCCGCTTCCAATTATCAGAAAAGAAGAGAGATGGACACTTGGTAGCACCGTCATAAAGCCTTTTGCAATCGGCATAAATAGGATGGCTAAGGTAAAAATTGTGCTTAGCACTCTCCCCAAGTATTCCCCCTCAACCTTGGTTTGCACCTGAGTAAAAAAGTGAATATTAAAAATCGTCATAAACAGTTCACAAACTAAATTTCCAGAAAAGGAAAGAAAAGTTGGCAGTGGTAATCCCATCATAGAAACTCCAACTCCAGTCAAAGCCAATAGAATCAAAAGATTATAAACACTTGCCTTTATTTTACTAGCTAGAAGAGCTCCGATAATCGAACCAATAGCGCCCATAGTCAAAATACTCGCATAAGCTCCTTCTACCCCGTATAGTCGATTTGAAAAAGGGAGGAGAAATTCAAAAGCTGCAAAAAAGAAATTAACACTGGAAGCTACTAACAAGAGGAAAAAGATCTCTTGCTGGAGCCAAATATAGCTAATTCCTTCTTTCATATCAGAAAAAATATTTTTCCGGCTGAAAGTCTTTTTCTCTTGTTCCTGAGTCTCTTTTTCGGGGAGGAAAGTTACTAAGGTAAATGCAATGAAAAAACTAATGGCATCTAAAACAAGCGTCATATGGAGACTGGCAAATTGTAAAACGAGGAAAGAAAGTACAGGGGAGCTAACACCTACAACCTGCAAAACGAGCTCTAAGCGAGCATTATAGGTCACAATCTCGTCTTTCTCTACAACCTCAGTTATAATGGCTTTATTGGCCGTACGAGAAAATGCAAAGGCAACCGCCTGAACAATATTTGCGAAGATCAGAGCAGCGATCATCAAGTTATCATCTCTGATGAAAGAAATAGCTAAACAGAGAATACCACAAATCAAGTCTGTCGTCATCAAAATTTTGCGACGCGAAAAGCGGTCTGAAATCACTCCGCCAAAGGGATTGACCAGAATCGATGTGACGAGTTCAGAAATCTGATAAATCCCAAGAACAGTCTGTCCTATCGTTCCCATTGATGCTAACCAAACACTATTTCCATAATCATAGAGCATATTCCCTATCTTATTAATCGCCCCACGACTAATCAACTGGATTGCATGTCGATTCATATAAAAAGCTCCTCTCAAATTTTGAAACTATTGTATCAAAACTGAAAGGAGTCTCTTTATTTTTCCCTTATTTGGGAAATTTAAGCATTTACAAATTTTTCATAATGTTCCTGATAGTAAGCCACTTGCTCTGGAAGTCCAAGCACATCAAAAATATGCATGGCTTCCTGCATCTGACTACAACCTTCTTCTTTCAAGTCTCTCTGGTAGAGGGCAAAACCTTTGAGATAATGGAAGATATTGCGCTCATAAAGCTTGATACCATTTCCAATCAACTTCTCTACATAGCTCTCAAAATAGTCCGCATCCGCAAAGGAACGGTTTTCCAAACAATGCTGGTAACAGTTAAGAGCTAAAATCAAAACGAGTTTACGATGCCGACCAATTTCCTTGTAGTAATCTTCTCGCTCCATAACTTCTCTGCCAATCCGAGCTACATAGTCCACATTGTAAAAAGTATAGAGATTCCCGAAAAGAATCAACTCATACATGGTCCACTCTTCTGTTTGAAAAAGATAATCTGCTACCTTTTTCAAATCACTCTGCCTTATCCTGTAACGAGCATCTCTTTGACAAATCAAACCCTGTAGCAGAATCCAATTCAGCTCAAAATAGAGGGGATTGGTCGAACTCTTTGCTTTCTTGAGCTGTTCCTTTTGAAGCTTTTGAAAACCAGCAATATCATTTGAGTAGTAAAGCGGAATAATCTGTGCCATTAAGGCAACATGTTCATGATTTTGAAAATCCCTAGCCTTGTCCATGAAATTTTCAATAGTCACATGAATATTATCCAAAATCTCAAAGAAACGGGAAACTGCTAGATCAGACTCCCCAAGCTCGAAGCGAGATAACTGAGAGGTTGAACATGATTCACCTGCCGCCTCTTTTAAGGAATACTTTCCACTTGTTCGAAATTCACGAAATACCTTTCCAAGATGTTCCATTTTTTACACCTGCTCCGATAATTCTTCCCACTCAAGCATGGCTTCTTCCTGACGATGGCTGATTTTGTCCAGTTCAGCCTGCAATTCCATGAGCTTTTCAGCATCATTGGTTTCCAGCATTTTTTCAGAAATGGCTTGGCTTTGAGTTTCTAACTCTTCGATTTCAGCCTCTAAACTCTCTATTTGACGCATGAGCTTACGGGCTTCTTTCTGACTTTCTTTCTGAGCTTGGTAGTCATTAACTGGACTTGTTTCTTTTGATTGATTGCTAGTTGAAGCTTCCTCTATTTGGCTGACTTCCATTTCAGCCTTTTTATCAACATAGTAGTCATAATCTCCTAGATAGAGAGTTGAACCATTCTCAGACAATTCTAAAATATGAGTGGCTACACGATTGATAAAGTAACGGTCATGACTGACAAACAGAAGGGTTCCATCAAAGTCAATCAGGGCATTTTCCAACACTTCCTTGCTATCAATATCCAAGTGGTTAGTTGGCTCGTCCAGAATCAAGAAATTGTTGTTTTCCATTGAAAGTTTGGCAAGCAACAGACGAGCTCGTTCACCACCTGACAGCATCCCTACAGACTTTTTAACATCATCTCCTGAGAAAAGGAAGGCACCAAGACGGTTGCGGATTTCAACTTCTGGTGTCAGTTTAAAATCATTCCAAAGTTCATCAAGTACCGTATTACTTGCTGTTAGCTTACTTTGAGTCTGATCATAGTAGCCTACCTCAACATTGGCACCAAAACGCTTCTCTCCCTTGATAAAAGGGATCTGGTCTACTATTGACTTGATAAAGGTTGACTTCCCAATGCCGTTTGGACCAACGATAGCGACAGCATTCATCTTACGAAGGTCTAGATTGATAGGTTCTGACAATATTTCCCCATCATAGCCAATGGCCGCATTTTCAACGGTTAAAACGATATTACCTGATGTTTTTTCAGACTGGAAGGTCATGTTGGCTGATTTCTTGCCAGCTTCAGGCTTGTCCAAACGCTCCATTTTTTCTAGTTGTTTACGGCGAGATTGGGCACGCTTGGTCGTTGAAGCTCGGACTAGATTGCGATTGACAAAGTCTTCTAGAGCCGCGATTTCCTTCTGTTGCTTTTCATAGTTTTTTGCCTCAGTAGCTAGCTTTTGCTCCTTCAACTCAACAAAACGAGAATAATTGCCCACATAGCGATCTAAAGAATGCTTGGTCAAATCCAGTGTAACCGTCGCAACCTTGTCCAAAAAATAACGGTCGTGGCTGACAATAATGAGGGCGCCGCTATAATTTACTAGGTAATTTTCCAACCAGGCAATCGTTTCAATATCCAAGTGGTTGGTTGGCTCGTCCAAGACCAAGAGATTTGGCTTTTCAAGGAGCATTTTAGCCAATGCTAGACGAGTATTTTGACCACCTGAAAGCTCAGCAATTTTCATCTGCCACATAGATTCATCAAACTTGAAGCCATTCAAAATCGCTCGAATATCAGCTTCGTAGGTAAAGCCACCAGCCTGACGGAAATTCTCTGATAAACGATCATAATCCGCCATCAGTTTATCTAGATCTTCACCAAACTTTTCACCCATCTCCAGTTCCATCTGACGAAGTTGCTCCTCAGTCCGACGCAAGTCATCAAAGACATGAAGCATTTCATCGTAGATGGTATTCTCAGACTCAAAACGGCTATCTTGGGCTAGGTAAGACAGAGAAATATCTTTTTTCTTATTGATTTCTCCACTAGTTGGCTCCTCTTCTCCAACCAAAATCTTTAAAAGAGTAGACTTACCTGCACCATTTTTCCCAACAAGAGCAATTCGATCTCGTTCATCTACTTGCAGGTTAATATGTTCAAAAAGAACCTCTCCTGCAAAAGATCGTTCAATTTTATTAGCTTGTAAAATAATCATACATTCATTTTACTATCTTTTTCTCTTTTGCACAATTGCAATGAAAAAAGTTTGAGTCATAAACCCGAACTATTCATCTTCTTTTTCATTAGAAAGCGTATTGGGCTATTCTTCTACAATGAAATAAAAGTAAATTTCCTACATTTTAAGTTATGCTAACGTTTTACTAAAATATCAAATCGTGATATAATGAAAGCGATTAAAGCAATAGATAAAGGAGATACTCTATGACTTACCAAGAAAATTATCAAAAATGGGTCGATTTTGCCGGCCTTCCCGACTATCTTCGTCAAGATTTAGAAAACATGGACGAAAAAACAAAAGAAGATGCTTTCTACACCAATCTTGAATTTGGTACTGCAGGTATGCGCGGCTTGATCGGTGCAGGTACAAACCGCATCAACATCTATGTTGTTCGTCAAGCTACAGAAGGTTTGGCTCGTTTGATTGAGTCAAAAGGTGAAAATGAAAAAGAGCGTGGTGTTGCGATTGCCTATGATAGCCGCCACTTCTCACCTGAGTTTGCCTTTGAATCTGCTGCAGTTCTTGCTAAACACGGTATCAAATCTTACGTATTTGAAAGCCTTCGCCCAACTCCAGAACTATCATTTGCAGTTCGTCACCTCAACTGTTTCGCAGGTATCATGATTACTGCTAGCCACAACCCAGCTCCATTTAACGGTTACAAGGTTTACGGTGAAGACGGTGGGCAAATGCCTCCACATGACGCGGACGCTTTAACCACTTACATTCGTGCTATCGAAAATCCATTCGCTGTCGAAGTTGCTGATGTAGAAGCTGAAAAAGCTTCTGGCTTGATTGAGGTTATTGGCGAAGCTGTCGATGTGGAATACCTCAAAGAAGTTAAAGACGTAAACATCAACCCAACCTTGATTGAAGAGTTTGGTAAAGACATGAAGATTGTCTACACACCACTTCATGGTACTGGTGAAATGTTGGCTCGCCGTGCTCTTGCCCAAGCAGGATTTGACTCAGTTCAAGTCGTTGAAGCTCAAGCAACTCCAGACCCAGACTTCTCAACTGTAAAATCTCCAAACCCAGAAAACCAAGCAGCCTTCGCCCTTGCTGAAGAACTCGGCCGTCAAGTTGGTGCTGATGTTCTTGTGGCAACCGACCCAGACGCTGACCGTGTTGGTGTTGAAGTGCTTCAAAAAGATGGTAGCTACCTCAACCTTTCAGGTAACCAAATCGGTGCTATCATGGCTAAATACATCTTGGAAGCTCATAAGAGTGCTGGAACTCTTCCTGAAAATGCTGCTCTCTGCAAATCCATCGTATCAACAGACTTGGTAACGAAGATTGCTGAAAGCTACGGCGCAACTATGTTCAATGTCTTGACAGGTTTCAAATTTATCGCTGAAAAAATCCAAGAATTCGAAGAGAAACACAATCACACTTACATGATGGGATTTGAAGAAAGCTTCGGTTACTTGATTAAACCATTCGTACGTGATAAAGATGCCATCCAAGCTGTTCTTGTCGTTGCTGAACTTGCTGCTTACTATCGTTCACGTGGTTTGACACTTGCTGACGGTATCGAAGAAATCTACAAAGAATATGGCTACTACGCTGAAAAGACCATCTCTGTTACCCTTTCTGGTGTCGATGGTGCAGAACAAATCAAAGCGATTATGGCTAAATTCCGTAACAATGCTCCGAAAGAATGGAACACAACAGCTATCACTGTCGTAGAAGACTTCAAGGCTCAAACCGCTACTGCTGCTGACGGTACTGTTACAAACTTGACAACTCCTCCAAGTGATGTTTTGAAATACACACTTGCTGACGGTTCATGGATTGCAGTTCGCCCTTCGGGTACTGAACCAAAAATCAAGTTCTACATTGCCGTTGTGGGTGAAAGCAACGAAGATTCACAAGCTAAGATTGCTAACATAGAAGCGGAAATCAATGCGTTTGTGAAATAACACCCTATAAAGATGAGATAAACTAGTCTCATCTTTTTTTCGTATCAAATCTAAGCAATTTTAGGAACTTTGTGGCATACTAGACATATCAATGAAAGCGAGGTAAACTCATGGAACAATTTTTAGAAAATATTAAAGATCTTGAAGTCACAACTGTTTCCCGTGCTCAAAAAGCACTTGATAAGAAAGAAACTGCAACCTTCTTCATCGGTCGTAAAACTTGCCCTTACTGCCGTAAATTTGCTGGCACTTTGGCTGGTGTCATAGCTGAAACCAAAGCGCACATCTACTTTATCAACAGTGAAGAAGCAAGCCAACTCAATGAGTTGCAAGAATTCCGCTCACGCTACGGAATCCCAACAGTACCAGGCTTTGTTCACATTGCGGATGGACAAATCAATGTCCGTTGCGACTCTTCCATGTCCGCACAAGAAATCAAAGAATTTGCAGGATTGTAAAAAATCATAACCACCCGTCTAACGGGTGGTTTGCACCAGGGCTATAAGCCCAAATCACCAGCCAGCGCCTAAAGACGCTGGCTTTCACGTTGTTCAAGCCTCATTGCTCTTGACTCGTCACTTGCCTCTTAAAGAGACTTTGGTACTACTTACCACTATCCCTAAAGGGATCCTCATATTCTTTTACACTTAATTTATCTAGTACTATATCATGTTTTTCCTGTTCTTGGATATATTTCTTAATTGTGGCTTCATTAAGCCCTACTGTGCTCACGTAGTAACCTTCTGCCCAAAAATGCCAATTTCCAAACTTATACTTGAGGTTGGCGTGTTTATCAAACATCATGAGTGCACTTTTGCCTTTTAAATACCCCATAAAACTTGAAACACTTATCCTTGGTGGAATACTTACTAACATATGTACATGATCAGGCATTAAGTGTCCTTCGATAATCTCTACACCTTTATAACTACATAATCGGTGGAATATTTCTTCCAAACTACTTCGATATTGATTATAAATGACTTTTCGTCTATACTTAGAGGTGAACACAATGTGATATTTACACATCCACTTTGTGTGTGATAAACTATGTGCCTTTTGTGCCATATTTTTCTCCTTTCGCTTTACAATTGGCTTGAACACCTTTATTGTATCGCGTTTGGAGTTTTTTGGGTATAACCTTCGACGCGCACCCGCATAGCGGGTGGTTTATTTGTCTCGCACCTAGCGGAGCGAGACGGACTAATAGTCACATAATATAAAAAAAGAAGGCACTCGCCTTCCTTTTTTTATATCTCTGTCAGTGGTGTTGCTGTATCTGGGGAGGTGTCGTAAACTTTAAAGTCTACTCCTACTCCCAGATTAGCTTGTGCTAGCTGGTTGACCATAGTCATATGAGCCAGCTCCTTGATATTGTTCTCTTTGGACAAATGCCCGAGGTAGATTTTCTTGGTTCGATTTCCCATTGCACGAATCATGGCCTCAGCACCATCCTCGTTAGAGAGGTGACCGAGATCCGATAGGATTCGCTGTTTTAGACGCCAAGCGTAAGATCCTGATCGCAAAATCTCTACGTCGTGGTTGGACTCGATGAGATAACCGTCTGCATTTTCGACAATTCCTGCCATTCTATCACTAACATAGCCTGTATCGGTCAACATGACGAAGCTCTTGTCGTCTTTCATAAAGCGGTAAAACTGTGGTGCTGCTGCATCATGGCTAACCCCAAAACTCTCAATATCAATATCACCAAAGGTTTTGGTTTTACCCATTTCAAAAATATGCTTCTGCGATGAATCCACCTTGCCAAGATACTTGCTATTTTCCATAGCCTGCCAAGTCTTTTCATTGGCGTAAAGGTCCATACCATATTTGCGAGCCAATACACCAACTCCATGAATATGATCTGAATGTTCATGCGTAATCAAAATCGCATCCAAATCTTCAGGTTTGCGATTGATTTCGCTCAAAAGACTGGTGATTTTCTTACCAGACAAGCCCGCATCCACTAAGATTTTCTTTTTTGGGGTTTCCAGATAAAAGGAATTTCCACTGGAACCTGATGCTAAAATACTGTATTTAAAGCCTTTTTCACTCATTCTAGTCTTCTATTTCGTCCTCCCATATTTCTTCTTTTACGGCATCCTTATCATAAGGGAGCACTATGGTAAAGGTTGAGCCCTTACCGTATTCGCTTTTTGCCCAAATAAAACCATTGTGTTGTTTGATGATTTCTTTCGCGATAGCCAGACCCAGACCAGTTCCACCTTGAGCACGACTTCTTGCGCGATCCACACGGTAAAAGCGGTCAAAGATCCTAGGCAAATCTTGTTTTGGAATCCCAAGACCTTGGTCAGAAATTGATAAGATCATCTGGTCATCCGTGGTTTTCATGCTGACCGTAATCTTCCCACCATCTGGGGAATACTTGATGGCATTGTTGAGAATATTATCAATCACCTGGGTCATCTTATCCGTATCAATCTCAATCCAAACTGAAGTTATTGGATAATCTCTCACTAGCTCATATTTTTTCTCTTCATCCTGATTTCTCATCTTATCAAAACGGTTGAGGATAAAGGTGATAAAGGCTGTAAAGTTAATCAACTCTATATCCAGTTTACTAGTCGCATTGTCAATACGAGAGAGATGTAAAAGATCTGTCACCATACGCATCATACGGTTGGTTTCATCGAGTGAAACCTTGATAAAATCAGGAGCAACAGGATCATACAGGGCTCCCTCGTCCAAGGCTTCGAGATAAGATTTAACACTGGTCAAAGGAGTACGCAACTCATGACTGACGTTCGAAACAAAGAGTCTCCGCTCACGCTCTTCCTTCTCCTGCTCGGTCGTATCATGCAAAACGGCAACCAAACCAGAGATGAATCCAGACTCGCGGCGGACAAGGGCAAAACGTACACGAAGGCTCAAATATTCACCATTAGCATCCTGAGAATCAATCGTCAGCTCAGGTATCTGTGTAATCAGGTCACGCAACTCATATTCATCTTCTATCTTAAGCAATTCGAGGATGCTTTTATTCAGAACATCTTCTTTCTGCACACCGAGCTGTTTCTTGGCCATATCATTGATCATAGTAATCTGGCCACGGCGATTGGTCGCAAGGACACCATCTGTCATATAAGAGAGAATGCTATGCAACCTTTTACTCTCTTGTTCCAAATTTTCTTGGGTCAAACGAATAACTTCTGACAAATCATTCAGGTTATTGGTGATGTTGGTGATCTCTGTACTACCTTGCAAGTCCAAAACTTGAGAATAATCACCTGCAATTAAATCCTTGACCTTCTGATTTATCTCTTTTAACCGGATGTTATCCCGACGGTTTTCCAGCAAGAGCAAGGTCACCACTAGGATAAAGCCAAGTAAAATCAGGATAAAGATAAAATCACTGGTCAGAATAGTTTGTCTAATATCTTCAATCATTATTTTTCATATAGTAGCCAACACCACGACGTGTGAGGATATACTCTGGACGGCTTGGTGTGTCTTCAATTTTTTCACGCAAACGTCGGATAGTCACGTCCACTGTACGAACATCGCCAAAATAGTCATAACCCCATACAGTCTCAAGCAAGTGTTCACGCGTAATTACTTGACCGATATGAGAGGCCAAGTGATACAAGAGTTCAAACTCACGGTGGGTCAAATCTAATTCCTCACCATATTTCTTAGCCACGTAAGCATCTGGAACGATTTCCAAATCACCAATTTGTAAGGGCTGCGTCTTCTTCTCATCAGACTCTTGGCTATCCACAGAAACTAGGTCTGTACGACGAAGCAGAGCCTTGACACGTGCTTGCAACTCACGATTTGAGAAAGGTTTTGTAACATAATCATCTGCACCTAACTCCAAACCGATAACCTTGTCAAACTCGCTGTCCTTAGCTGAGAGCATGATAATCGGCACACTACTAGTCTTACGAATAGCTTTAGCAACTTCTAAACCATCGATTTCCGGAAGCATCAAGTCGAGAATAATAATATCTGGTTGCTCTGCTTCAAATAGCTCGATTGCTTCACGACCATTAAATGCGGTTACAACTTCGTAACCTTCCTTGGTCATATTAAACTTAATAATATCCGAGATTGGTTTCTCATCATCTACAATTAATATTTTTTTCATTTTATCACCTTTTCTCTATCTATTATAACAAAAAAATACAAAGAAGGCACAAATGGCTACTGTAAGCCTTCATCTTCAAGAGCTGTTTTATAAGCCTGCCAAATCTTTTGTTGAGGTTTAGCAAGTGGATAATTAGAAAACTCCTGAGGAGAAACCCAACGAACTTCTCTGTCAGAAAACTGTTTTGTTTCCGTCACTTGACCTGCTAGGATTTGAATATGCCATTTCCGATGACTAAATACATGCTTTACCTGGTCAAATACTTGCTGGGACCAATTCACTTCTAAATCATAATCCTGCTCAAAGTTTTCTTGAGGACTTGGTCCAAAAGCTCTGCTTTCCTCTTTGACTTGTGAAAAGAGATCTAGTTGATTATCATCGCTAGAGAAATCGTCAACTTCAATCAGTGGGAAATGCCAAAAACCGGCTAGTAGTTTCTCGCTTTCGTTTTTCTCAAGAAGATATTGACCATGGTCGTTGCGTACAACTAAAGCCTTGAGATAGATTGAGAGAGGCTTTTTCTTGGGTTCTTTAATCGGATATACATCCATAGTTCCATTCCGATAGGCTGCGCTAAAGTTCCTAACAGGGCTTTCTTCTGGTCGAGGGTTAACTGGAGCCTCTATGTCAGAGCCTAAATCCATCAGAGCTTGGTTAAAGTCTCCTGGTCGTTCTGGGTCAATCAAGATTTCCATCATGGCTTGGAAAATCTTTCGATTGCTGGGAACTCCGATATCATGATTAACCTCAAATAAGCGTGCCAAAACCCGCATGACATTGCCATCGACCGCTGGCTCAGGCAAGTTAAAAGCGATACTGGAAATAGCTCCCGCTGTGTAAGGGCCAATTCCTTTCAGGCAAGATATTCCTTCATAGGTATCTGGAAATTGACCACTAAAGTCAGCCATAATCTGCTGAGCTGCAGCCTGCATATTGCGCACTCGAGAATAGTATCCCAATCCCTCCCAAGCCTTCAGCAAACGCTCTTCAGGGGCATTCGCCAAACTTTCTACTGTTGGAAACCAGTCCAAGAATCGTTCGTAGTATGGAATAACTGTATCCACTCTGGTCTGCTGAAGCATGATTTCAGATATCCAGATGTGATAAGGATTTTTACTTCTCCGCCAAGGCAAATCTCGCTTGTTTTCATCATACCAGTTGAGGAGTTTCTCACGGAAAGAAATGATCTTCTCCTCCGGCCACATGACGATACCATATTTTTTCAAATCTAACATACATCTAGTATAACATAGAAGCTTCTAACTGTCCTTTTCTCAGTACTAAAAAGCCTCTTCCCATGGGAAAGAGGACTAAATCTTATTGATGAACTGCTTGAGCTGCTGTGATAAGGGTCAACTTGTACACATCATCTGCATTACATCCACGAGAGAGGTCGTTAACAGGTTTGTTCAAACCTTGCAAAACAGGACCTACTGCCGCAAAGCCACCAAGACGTTCTGCAATCTTATAGCCAATATTCCCCGCTTCGATACCAGGGAAGATAAAGACAGTTGCTTGCCCAGCAACGTTACTTCCTGGAGCTTTCAATGCTGCAGTTTCAGGGTGGAAGGCCGCATCAAATTGCAATTCTCCATCGATTTCAAGGTCAGGACGCAAATCGTGTGCAATTTTTGTTGCTTCAACAACTTTATCAACACTATCACCAAAACCTGAGCCTTTAGTAGAATAGCTTAGCATGGCAATTTTAGGTTCAATACCAAACATCTTAGCAGTGATTGCTGAGTTGATAGCAATCTCAGCCAAGGCTTCCGCATCTGGATTGATATTAATGGCACAGTCACCAAATAGGTAACGTTCCGTACCACGAACCATGAGGAAGGCACCTGACGTACGAGTAACGTTTGGACGAGTTTTAATGATTTGTAGGGCTGGGCGAACTGTTGAGGCAGTTGAGTGAATAGCTCCTGACACCATACCGTCAACCAATCCCAAGTATACTAGCATCACACCAAAGTAGTTGACATCTTCAACCAAAACTTTACGCGCTTCTTCTTCAGTCATTTTGCCCTTACGACGCTCTACTAAGGCAGCAACCATTTCTTCGAATTGAGGATAGTGTTGGGGATCAATTACTTCATAACCATCCATGATCCCTTCGATTTCAAGATAAATTTTGATTTTTTCTGGGTTCCCAAGCAAAACAGGAACAACTTCTGTTTCTTTTACCAAGCGTTTTGTTGCCTGAAGAATACGAGGTTCTTCCCCTTCAGGGAGAACAATACGAGCATTTTTGCCAACTAGGTTGGCTTTGAGATTTTCAAAAACTTCCATGAGTTTTCTCCTTTAAGAAAATAAATTATACTCCAAATAGATTTTAAAGAGTATTAGTTGATAACTGAGTAATAAGATTGCTGAAATCATCCGGTAAGGGGCTTTCTAGTTGCAAATCTTGCTCTAGAAAGGGATGATAAAAAGATAAATAATGACAATGCAAGGCCTGGCGTTGAATCCCATCGTCTAGGCCGCCTCCATAGAGATCGTCTCCCAACAAAGGAAAACCAATATGAGAAAAATGCACTCGGATTTGGTGGGTTCGCCCAGTATGCAGGCGAATATCAACTAGGTGAATATTTCCATAAGACGCTACAACTTTGTAAGACGTATGAGCGTATTTCCCACCTTTGGCAACCCGTCTCGTGATAATGGAATCTTCATCACGCGCAATCGGGGCAATAATCTCCCCTTCAGGCTCCAAGACACCAGCTCCTTTAACTAAAGCAAAATACCGTTTTTCGATAGACTTTCGTTGCAACTGCTTGTCTAAACGTGCATGAGCGTAGCCGTGTTTGGCAAAAAGCATCAAACCAGAAGTATCTCTATCAAGCCTAGTGACGATGTGAACTTGCTGATTTTCATATTCCTGTTTAACATAGTAGCCCTTGATAAAATTAGCAATGGTATTGGAATGATTGACACTGGGGATGGAAGCTACTCCATCAGGCTTATTCAAAACCAGAAAATGGTCATCCTCATAGAGAATATCCAGTGGACGCTCAATTGCTTCTAACGTTTCAAAGCCTTCCTCCGCTGGAATATCGATGGTAACTCTATCTCCAATGTCTAAGAGATGGATTGCATTTTGAGGTTGGCCATTGACCAGAATAGCCCCACCTCGAAACTTAATCTTAGCCAAAAGTCCCTTAGAAACCTCGTGTTTCTTGAGGAAAGTTTTGACTTTGACGTGCTCATCTGCGAGAAATTCGAACCTCATTCATCCACCTCGCCGATGAAGGCATCTTTGACACGATTCCAGAAACTAGTATGGCTTGGAGTCGCTACGAAGTGAATCTTGTGATGGTCAATTTGATACTCAATCCGTTCGATATTACGGAATGAATAGACGCTGTTATCGACTGATATCGTGTGGTAATCATTGCGTGTCGGCAAAAGTTCAATCTTATCTTTTTTGGGAATAATGATCGATGATCCCAAAGTACGATAGACTCGGTTGTTAAGACTCGCTATCTCCGTCAACTGCAAGGCTTCAATGGTCGGATGCAAGACAGCTCCACCCAAGGACTTGTTGTAGGCAGTACTTCCCGTCGGCGTTGAAACAGTCACTCCATCTCCACGAAATCGCTCGAACGGAACATGGTTAATGATGATATCTGCCACCATGGTCCGGTCTGATCGACGGATACTCGCTTCATTTAAAGCACGGAAGATTTTCACTTCTCCATTTTCAAGCGTTACCTTGACATTCAAAACAGGATAGGAGACCTTGGCACCAGTGTCTAGCAGAAGATTGGTCACCAACTGATCCAGCTCAAAATCACGATAATCTGTGTAAAATCCCAAATGCCCTGTATGAACACCTACAAATCGAACCTTGTCTAACTGATTCTCATACTTGTGAAAGGCAGACAAAAGCATCCCGTCGCCACCAATCGAAATGACGATGTCGGGATTGGTATCGTTCAGTATAAAATGTTGTTTCTTTAGTTTTTCCCTCAGCTCATGCAAGACCTTCTGACTCTGAGGTTTTCTATTTGCTATGAGGTCAACTCGTTTACCTGTATTCTTCATCTGTATCGTCACTATTTCCTACACCATCGTTTAGTTTTCTGCTCAATGGATCAAAGAGAGCCTGCGCTTCCTGGATATCATCACGAATCTTACCCATTTCTTCATCCAGTTGATAGGCTATTTTGGCCGTGATTTCCAGTCTTTTCCTGATTTCTTCTGGAAAATCGCCCTGGTATTTATAATTGAGCGAGTGTTCAATCGTAGCCCAGAAATTCATGGCTAAAGTCCGTATTTGGATTTCCGCCAAAATCGTCTTCGCTCCGTTGATCGTATCAACCGTGTACTCGACAACCACGTGATAAGAACGATAACCCGAAGCCTTACGATGAGTGATATAATCTCGTTCCTGAACGATTCTCATATCTTGGCGTTTACGTAGAATCTCAACTACCTCTTTAACATCATCAACAAACTGAACCATGACACGTAAACCCGCAATGTCTTGCAGATCATGTTCCAGACTTGCATATGTAATTCCTCGACGAGCCATCTTTTCTTTGATACTTTCAATCGGTTTTACCCGACCCGTTACAAACTCAATCGGAGAATGCTTGTTTTGCTTACGATACTGTTTGCGAATTCCCCGAAGTTTGATCTTCAATTCACCAACAGCCTGAATGTAAGGATCTAAAAATTCTTCCCATTCTATGGTCATACTTTCTCCCTTGTAATGTTTGATTGCTCTGTCGAAAATCTTTGATTTTTTCAGTACATTCGTATACAATAAATACATTGTCCATTATACCATAAATCGCTTTCAAAGATATAGAAAAGGTTGAAAAAATGAAACATTTAGAAATAGAATTGAAAACACTTCTGAAAAAAGAGGAATATGATCATCTAAAAAAACAGTTTTTCCATATCCAACCCGTTCTTCAGAAGAACTACTACATTGACACACCTGATTTTCAATTACGTGAAAAGAAGGTTGCCATGCGCATTCGCACTTTTGCAGATTGGGCGGAATTGACCTTGAAAGTGCCTCAAACTGTAGGAAATATGGAATACAACCAGAAACTAACTCTTCCAGAAGCTAAATCATACCTAGAAAAACAAAAACTACCTCAAGGGCTCGTTCTAGAGAAGCTCGCTAAGATTGGCATCGAAAGCCATGATTGGCTTGTTCTAGGCTGTCTTTCAACTCTACGTTATGAAACGAAAACAGAAATTGGCTTAATGGCCTTAGATGAAAGTCACTACTTTGACCAAACGGACTATGAACTGGAGCTTGAAGTCACTGACCATGAAAAAGGAAAAACCGATTTTCAGAAATTTTTAGATGAAAATCAGATAACTTATCAGAAAGCTCCATCAAAATTAATTCGTTTTATTAAAAGCATGAAAAAAAGCTGAAATAATCTCCTTTTTTTGGTAAAATAGAAAAGATAAAAATAAAAGAATCTAGCTTTGAAAAACAAAACTTTCTCAAAGAAGATTCACAAAGTTTACAGAGGACGGTCTATAATGTCAGATAGAAACAACATGAAACTTTTCACCCTAAACTCTAACCCAGAAATCGCTCAAAAGATTGCGGATACAGTTGGTGTACCTCTCGGAAAATTATCCTCTCGTCAATTTTCTGACGGAGAAATCCAGGTCAACATCGAAGAAAGTGTCCGTGGTTACGATGTTTACATCATCCAGTCAACCAGCTACCCCGTTAGCAACCACTTGATGGAATTATTAATCATGGTTGATGCTTGTGTACGTGCAAGTGCTCATAGTATCAACGTTGTCCTTCCTTACTTTGGTTATGCTCGCCAGGATCGTATCGCTTCTTCTCGCGAACCCCTCACTGCAAAACTAGTTGCCAATATGCTTGTCAAAGCTGGTGTAAGTCGTGTTCTAACGCTTGATCTCCACGCTGTTCAGGTCCAAGGTTTCTTTGATATTCCTGTAGATAATCTTTATACTGTTCCTCTATTTGCTAAGCACTACTGTGATAAAGGACTCCTTGGCTCCGATGTTGTTGTTGTCAGTCCAAAGAACTCTGGTGTTAAACGTGCACGTAGTTTGGCTGAATACCTTGATGCTCCTATCGCTATCATTGACTACGCGCAAGACGATTCTAATCGTAACGAAGGCTATATCATTGGGGATGTCGAAGGCAAGAAGGCTATCTTAATTGACGATATTCTAAACACTGGTCGTACTTTCTCTGAAGCTGCCAAAATCGTTGAACGTGAAGGTGCAACTGAGATTTATGCAGTTTCTAGTCACGGTTTATTTGTTGAAGGTGCAGCAGACCTCCTTGACGCTACAAACATCAAAGAAATCCTAGTGACAGACTCCGTAGCAACCAAAGAAAGAACTCCTGAAAATGTATGTTACATTACTGCTAGCGAGTTAATCGGAGATGCGATCGTCCGCATCCATGAAAGAAAACCAGTCAGCCCACTCTTTGCTTACAACAAAAAGAAATAAGGTGATTCTTTGATTTATTTGGACAATGCTGCTACGACTCCTATGTCAGCAGTAGCTATTTCTGAAATGACCAAGGTCATGCAAGAAACTCATGGTAATCCTTCTAGTATTCATAGTCATGGTCGGCAGGCTGGCAAACTCTTGCGAGAAGCTCGTCAAGACTTAGCCCTCTTACTAGGAACAAAACCTCAACATATCTTTTTCACGTCTGGCGGTACAGAAAGTAACAATACAGCCATTATTAGCTATTGTCTCCGTCATCAAAATCGTGGAAAACATATCATTACAACAGCTATTGAACATCATTCTGTGCTTGAGACTATCAATTATCTGGTGCAACATTTTGGCTTTGAAGCGACCATTATCGAACCAGTAAATCAAGAAATTACTCCCCAGCAAATTCAAGAGGCATTACGTGACGATACCATTCTCGTTTCCACTATGTATGCTAATAATGAAACGGGCAGTCTCTTACCTATCGCTGAGATTGGACGTGTTTTAAAAGAGCATCCTGCGGCTTATCATGTAGACGCTGTTCAAGCTATCGGAAAAGTTCCTATCCATCCCGAGGAATTAGGAATTGATTTTCTCAGCGCTTCTGCCCACAAATTCCGTGGGCCAAAGGGAATCGGCTTTCTTTATGCTTCTTCCGCAGACTTTGATTCCTATCTTCACGGTGGAGACCAAGAACAAAAGAAACGGGCTGGAACAGAAAACCTCGCTGCCATTGTAGGCATGGTCGCTGCTCTCAAAGAGGATTTAGAGCAACAAGCTGAACATTACCAAAAACTAGAGAGATTAAAATCTGCTTTTCTAGATGAGATTGCAGATCTAGAATACTATCTCAACGAAAGCCAACACCAGCTTCCTTATGTTGTCAATATTGGCTTTCCTGGTCAAAAAAATGATTTGCTCTTGCTACGGTTAGACCTTGAAGGAATTTCAATTTCTACCGGTTCAGCTTGTACTGCTGGTGTTGTACAAACCAGTCATGTGCTTGAAGCATTTTATGGACCAGATTCGCATCGTTTGAAAGAATCTGTCCGTATCAGTCTGTCTCCTCTTAATACCGAGGAAGAACTGAAACAACTCGCACAAACCTTAAAAAATATTATTGGAGATTAATCTAATGGCATTCGAAAAAACCATTAAACTACAAAACTGCCGCTACGACTATACACTTAGCCCATCTGTCAAAAAGTTCACACTCAAAGATAATACTTTCTTTGAAACAAAAGTTGGAAACTTCGAACTAACTCGTCTGCTTGAGAAAGTACCTAACAGCGGTGAAGGCTTCAACCTAAAAATCATCATCAATAAAGACCTTACAGGTGCTAAACTCAACATCACTGACAAATCTGGCCTTCGTTTGGTCAATATCTTTAAATCAGAAGACCATCATATTCACCAAGAGAAATTCTACTTCCTCATGGACAGCCTTGTAGAACGCGGAATCTTCACAAAAGAAGAAAGATAATTGGCTATGTATCGACTTACCTATCAAGATAACTATCACGTAGAACGTACACTTGAATATAAGGATTACGAAGAGCTTATGTTATCTCTATCAGGTTGTGTAACTCTTCCAGATACATTCCTAGTTACCTCATTAACCTTTGATGATAAAGTTATCTATCAAGGATTGGTCGGAGATCTCTACCGTTTTCTATCACAAGCTAATTTTTAAGACTAAAACTAAGATTTTCTTAGTTTTTTCTTGTTTTTGTTGATTTTTTCACAATGTTTCTATAAAATAGAAGAATAGAAAGGTTGTGGTTTTGTGAAAGATAAACAGTCTGCTATTCCAAAAGCAACAGCAAAAAGACTCTCTCTCTACTATCGAATTTTCAAGAGATTTCATGCAGAAAAAATTGAACGTGCCAACTCCAAGCAAATTGCAGAGGCTATTGGTATCGATTCTGCGACTGTTCGTCGTGATTTTTCCTATTTTGGCGAACTAGGTCGTCGTGGTTTTGGTTATGATGTTAAAAAACTGATGACTTTTTTTGCTGACCTCCTAAATGACAACTCCATTACCAATGTTATGTTGGTTGGGATTGGGAATATGGGGCATGCCCTTCTCCACTATCGCTTCCATGAGCGTAACAAGATGAAAATCATCATGGCATTTGACCTAGATGACCATCCAGAAGTCGGAACCCAAACACCTGATGGAATTCCAATCTATGGTATCTCTCAAATTAAAGAAAAAATCAAAGAAGCAGATGTTAAAACTGCTATCCTAACTGTTCCAAGTGTTAAATCACAAGAAGTCGCCAATCTTTTGGTCGATGCAGGTGTAAAAGGTATTCTCAGTTTTTCCCCTGTTCACCTCCACCTTCCAAAAGATGTGGTCGTTCAGTATGTCGATTTGACAAGCGAACTCCAAACCCTCCTCTATTTTATGCGTAAAGAGGATTAGAAAGCGAAAGCATTTATGAAAAAACCAGTTATTGGGATTACAGGAAATGAAAAAGCTCATCCAGATGATGACATCATGATGAGCTATGCAGCAAAGGGCTTTGTTGAAGGAGTCAAGGACGCTGGCGGAATTCCAATCATCCTACCGATTGGTGATCAAGAAATAGCTACCCATTACATTAGTATCATTGATAAGCTCATCCTAACGGGTGGGCAAAATGTTGATCCAAAATTCTACGGTGAGCCTAAAACCATTGACAGTGATGACTACCATCTTCAAAGAGACCAGTTTGAATTAGCCCTTATCAGAGAAGCGATTAAACAGAAGAAACCAATTTTCTCTGTTTGCCGGGGTACTCAGCTTTTCAATGTCGCTATGGGAGGTACGCTTCACCAAGATATCGAGGATCATTGGCAGGACTGTTCAGCCGAATACACGACTCAACGGCTCGTAACGGAACCCGATACCATTCTCCGAGAAATCTATGGAGAAATCTCTCATATCAACTCCTTCCACCACCAGAGCATTAAAGATTTAGCTCCTAATCTTAAGGTTGTAGCACATGATCCTAAAGATGGAATCATTGAGGCAGTGACAACTACGGATGGCTTTCCTTACCTTGGTGTCCAATGGCATCCAGAATTTCTATTTGAAAATCGCCCCAAAGATAAAACATTGTTTGACTATGTTGTTAACGAACTCTAGATTAGATCCGTCTTTTCACGGTAACTAAAGTAATCTGAGTGCGAGACAATCAGGTGGTCCAAGAAAACGATTCCCATCAGCTCACAAGCTTCCTTCACTAGCTTAGTGACATGATCGTCATTTCGACTAGGAGATACAGCACCGGATGGATGATTGTGAACGAGAATCACTGAGGTAGCCATATGCTTCAAAGCATAGTGAAGGATTTCCCGTGGTTCAGCAATGCTGCGTGTCGCAGAACCGATAAAAATAGTTTGCTGATGGATGATTTGATTTTGAGTATTGAGATAGAGCGCCACTAGGTGCTCTTGTTTTTTGTCGCCAAGTTCCTGTTGCATTTTCTTGGCTAGCTTTTGACTACTGAGAATACTTTCCATCTCAAGGGTTTCATGTTTGTGAATGCGATGCCCCAGTTCAATCACCGCTTGTAATTCAATGGCCTTAATCCGTCCAATACCAGACAGACTTTGCAATTCCTGCAGGGTCATTTTTTTCAGATCAGTTAGACTAGTCAGACTATTCAAGACTTTCTGAGCAATTTCAAAAACGTTGGCCTGACGCGTTCCAGTTCTGAGCAGAATAGCTAGTAATTCTTGATTGCTCAGAGCCTCTACTCCTTCTTTAACTAGTCTTTCTCTAGGCAAGAGTGAATCTTCTTGGAATGAAATACTGTACATAAAAATCCTCCTCACTTTATTATTCGTAAGAAGGATGAAAAATTAGATTTTTTTCTCAATTGGAGCTACACTGGCTAGGAGTTTTTTCAGCCCTACTTCTGGGAAATTGATTTTTAGTTCCTGAGTATCACCACTCCCCGACACTTCAAGGACTGTTCCTTCACCCCACTTTTTGTGAAGTGCAATATCTCCAATAGACCAGCTTGTATCAGTCGAATCTTTTTTATTTCCAGCTGCAAACTGTCCAAATGGGAGACCACTTGACTGGATAGAGCTTGGTGCAGCATTGCGTTTCCGTTCTTGAAGGGCCTGAGCTAAGCTCATACCTTGACCGAAAGCAATACCACCACTGCTATAAGAGGCTTTAAAGCTAGTATTCGCTGGACGGGCCAAACCTTGATAGTCAAGCAAGTCCGAACTAATTTCATTGATGAAACGGGTCGGACGATTGTAGTTGGTACGCCCAAAAAGCAAGCGTGAATTGGCATTGGTCAGATAGAGGATTTTCTCCGCACGCGTAATTCCTACATAGGCCAAACGGCGTTCTTCTTCCAGTTCATCAGGATCTTCAGCCGCACGGCTAAGCGGAAAGACATTTTCCTCCATCCCAATGATAAAGACAACTGGGAACTCGAGTCCTTTCGCTGCATGGAGGGTCATCAAGGTTACTTCAGATGTCTCCTGACTGCCTGAATCCGTATCCGCAATCAAGGCTAAGTCATTCAAGAAACGACTGAGTTTATCCAAACCTGTTTCTTCTTCCAGACTATCAGGATTGTCATCAAAGTTCTTGGTAACAGATAGGAACTCTTCGATATTTTCAATCCGCGCCTTGCTTTCCAAGGTTGCCTGAGCATTAAGAATATCGACATAACCTGTTTTTTCAAGAACCACCTCAACCAACTCTGTAATGGTTAATTGGTCAACTTGCTCCCGCAAACCCAGAATCATATTGGCAAAGTCCCAGATAGACTGGGCTGCTTTTCCTTTGATGCCAGACAGCATGATATTGGCTGAAGCGTCTAGCATGGACATCTCTTGTAGGTTAGCAAAGTCGCGAATTTTCTCAACAGTACCTGGCCCAATTCCACGTTTAGGCTCGTTGATAATACGCTCAAAACTGATATTGTCACTCAAATTAGCAATAAGATTAAGGTAGGCAATAATATCACGAATTTCCTTACGGCTGTAGAACTTGGTCCCTCCAACCATGGTATAAGGAATATTGGACTTGAGCAGCGCTTCCTCAATAGTACGGGATTGCGCATTAGTCCGATAAAGAACTGCAAAATCCTTGTGGAGGAAGTTTTGGCTACGACCAAGTTCATCGATGGTTTTGGCTACAAAAACAGCCTCATCTTGTTCGTCGTTCGCTCTGTAGTAGACGATTTGCTCCCCATCCGCATTCTGGGTCCAGAGATTCTTAGGGCGGCGATTTTTATTGTTTTTTATGACGTCGTTTGCTGCTTGAAGAATGGTTTTAGTTGAACGGTAATTTTCTTCCAACAAAACGACCTTGGCGTTAGGGTAATCTTTCTCAAAATCCAAGATATTCTGCATATCAGCCCCACGCCAACCGTAGATAGACTGGTCCGCATCACCGACCACGCAGATATTTTTAAAGCGTGAAGCCAAGAGTTTGACCAGTTGGTACTGGGCATGGTTGGTATCTTGGTACTCATCAACGTGAATGTACTGGAACTTCTGCTGATAGTAGGTCAAGACATCAGGGTTTTGATCAAAGAGACGCAGGGTCAACATAATCAAATCATCAAAGTCAACGGACTCAGACTGACGAAGCTCTTTCTGATAGGCTGTATAACACTGGGCTACGATTTGCGTGTACATATCACCAGTTTGGGCAGCATAAGCCACATCATCAATCAAGTCATTCTTAGCATTGGAAATGGTCCCCAAAATAGTCCGTTCATTCCATTTTTTCGGATCTAAGTTTAATTGCTTGAGAATGCGTTTCATAAGAGTTCGTTGCTCTCCTGGATCTACAATAGTGAAATTTCGGTTATAACCAATATGATCCGCATCGCGACGTAGGATACGAACACACATGGAATGAAAGGTCGCAATTAGGCAGTCCTGTGTTGCTGGATTGAGTCCATAGGCACGCTCCTTCATCTCACGCGCAGCCTTATTGGTAAAGGTAATGGCCAAGATATTCCAAGGATTGACCATCTTTTCATCAATCAAGTAGGCGATTCTGTGAGTTAAAACACGAGTCTTTCCAGAACCAGCACCCGCCATGATTAACAAGGGCCCTTCTGTCGTTTGCACCGCCTCGGCTTGACGGTCATTCATTCCATTCAATAATGCGTTCATTTTCTCTTCCTTACTCTTGAAGTCAATGTTTCTATTATATCAAAAATCAGGGAAAATATCTTTACCTAGACTGGTTGCGAGTTGAATTCTATTCTCTCATATCATCAGGAGGAGTCAATGACTTTTGCATCCAAACGATATCATGCCATTTTTCAAACTTATAGCCTATCTTAGGGAAATTAGCCACTTGTTCATAGCCCCTCTTTCGGTGAAGAGAAATGCTCCTATCATTTGGCAAAGCGATACAAGCTAAGAAGCGTAGGTAACCTCTAGACTCTAGTTCTTCCTCCAGACAGTCATAGAGTAGACTCCCTAACCCTCGACCTTTGGCTTCTTGGTGCAAGTAAATTGACACTTCAACTGACCAATCATAGGCTCTCCTATCATAATAGGTGGAAGCATAGGCATATCCCAAAATTTTGCCTTCTTCCTCTAGCACTAGGTAAGGATATTTAAGCAAGGTCTTTTGGATTCTTCTTTGAAATTCTTCAGCACTTGGCACCTCGTATTCAAATGTAATGGCTGTATTAAGGACATAGGGAGCATAAATAGCAAGTAGGTCTGGAATATCAGACTCCCTTACTGTTCGAATCGTTGACATATATTTCTCTTTCTAAAATCGAAAATGAGCTTGGATAGCTTTTCCAAACTCATTTGAAATCAATTGCAATATACTAGAACAAGCCTAGAACTGTTCCATCGCTTTCAACATCCATGTTAAGAGCGGCAGGTCGTTTTGGAAGGCCTGGCATGGTCATAACATCACCTGTTAAGGCAACGATGAAGCCTGCACCCAATTTTGGTACCAATTCACGAATGGTAATTTCAAAGTTTTCAGGGGCTCCAAGTGCATTTGGATTATCAGAGAAACTATATTGCGTTTTAGCCATACAGATTGGCAATTTGTCCCAACCGTTTTGAACGATTTGAGCGATTTGCGTTTGAGCTTTCTTCTCAAAGTTCACTTTGCTACCACGGTAGATTTCAGTGACAATCTTTTCAATCTTCTCTTGGACAGAAAGGTCATTGTCATAAAGACGAGTGTAGTTAGCTGGATTTTCAGAGATTGTCTTGACAAGCGTTTCGGCAAGTGCTACGCCCCCTTCTGCCCCATCAGCCCAGACACTAGCCAACTCAACTGGAACATCGATTGAGGCACAGAGTTCCTTCAAAGCTGCAATTTCAGCTTCTGTATCAGAGACAAATTCATTAATAGCTACAACTGCTGGAATACCAAATTTACGGATATTTTCAACGTGGCGTTTTAAGTTAGCAAAACCTGCGCGAACTGCCTCAACATTTTCCTCTGTGAGAGCGTCCTTAGCCACACCACCATTCATCTTAAGGGCACGGAGGGTTGCAACAATGACTACCGCATCTGGAGATGTTGGCAAGTTTGGTGTCTTGATATCAAGGAATTTCTCAGCACCAAGGTCCGCACCAAAACCAGCTTCAGTAACAGTATAATCAGCCAAGCGAAGGGCTGTGCTTGTTGCCAAAACAGAGTTACATCCATGAGCGATATTAGCAAATGGACCACCATGTACAAAGGCAGGTGTACCATAAATTGTCTGAACCAAGTTCGGTTTGATAGCATCTTTCAAAATCAATGCTAATGCTCCCTCAACCTGTAAATCACCAACAGTAACTGGTGTACGATTGTAACGATAACCGATAACGATATTCGCCAAACGACGTTTCAAATCTTCAATATCCGTCGCCAAGCAAAGAATGGCCATGATTTCTGAAGCAACAGTAATATCGAAACCATCCTCACGTGGAATACCATTTAGAGGGCCACCAAGTCCAACGGTCACATGACGAAGAGCGCGGTCGTTCAAGTCCACAACACGTTTCCAAAGAATACGACGTTGGTCGATTGCCAGCTCATTTCCTTGGTGTAAGTGGTTGTCAATCAAGGCAGAAAGAGCGTTGTTAGCAGTTGTAATGGCATGCATATCCCCAGTAAAGTGAAGGTTGATGTCCTCCATTGGCAACACTTGAGCATAACCACCACCGGCTGCACCACCCTTGATCCCCATTACTGGGCCAAGAGACGGTTCGCGAATGGCAATCATGGTTTTCTTACCAATCTTGTTCAAGGCATCCGCAAGACCAATGGTAATGGTTGATTTCCCTTCACCTGCTGGTGTTGGATTGATGGCAGTAACCAAGATCAATTTCCCAACTGGATTGCTCTCAACTGCACGAATTTTATCAAAGCTGAGTTTCGCCTTATACTTCCCGTACAATTCCAAATCGTCGTAAGAAATTCCAAGTTTCTCAACAACATCAACGATCGGCTTCAACTCAATACTCTGTGCGATTTCAATATCTGTTTTCATTCAAAACTCCTCTAGCCTCTAATGTGATAATTCATTATAACACAAAACAAGATTTTTAACATCCATAAACTCTCCAAACGTTCGTAAATATCCTGAATTTCAAGATTTTTAGAGCCCTTTGAAAAATTTTATATGCTTTTATAGTTTTAGACTATAAAGAATCTGAAAATATTCTAGTCAAGAAAATAACTATCAATTTCAGATAAATCATGGAGAATTTTTTTATCTTCGATTTCTAAATTTTCCGCCATCTCAATAGAGTACTCAAACCTAAGTTTAGTATTTATTGACAAATCAAACGAATACTCTTGTATTTCACCCAATTTTTTATACTTTTCTATAATCTCATTATAGATAACTAGATAATTTTCGTCTAAAGTTTTTATGTAACTATTCAGATTTTCCCTGTAATCTTGAATTATGTTTTGTTCTCTTTCGTTTAAAATCCCCTTACCTATCTCCCAAATTATTGAACTAGTTATTGAACCTAACACAGCTCCAAAAATTGGAAAAGGAATCATTGTTTGCCCTACACAAGCACCGATTGTTGCAAAGGAAGCATCTATGACATCTAATGTCAAGAGATTCATAAGTTCATCTTGAGTTATTTCAGAAGACCTGAATCTCAAAACAACATCAATCATTCCATAAGTAGCCATTACCAAAGCACTGGCATTTGGAGCGCTAATACCCAAAATATTTGTTAATCCGTAAATTGAATGTCCTGATATTGCTCCACTTGCAACTCCTTGTAATGAATTCAATCCACAATCTAACCAATCTGATTGTTCGAATTCAAAAATACTTTTTCCTTCTTTGTATTTTCCATATACACTTGACAACAAGGCTAAACCACCCTGTAAAAACGCTGCGTTTCTTGCAACCTTGGTGGCTTCTTTTAAATTTGGTAATGCATGTTTTTGCGCTACTAATCGTTTTTTATTTAATTCTTGTTGTTTTAGTCTGACTGTTTTACGAATATTCTTCTCTTCGGAATCTAAAAGAGAATGAATTGAATTTTTTTGAGCATCATTATAATTTAGAACAGATGATTTCATCCAAGATTTATATGAAGTAAGTCCCTTGCTTTCGGTAATATCATTAATTATTTGTCGTATGTCCGTAATTTGTTTAATAGACAATCTTTTACCATTCAATTCAACTTCTTTTGATCCAGCCATTATTTTTTCAAATACTTGAACGTGATCTTTTGGAAACATCATTTTCATTTTTGAACTGTAATGAAACGATTGAGCTAGTTCATCACGTAAATTATCATAAAACTTCATTTGAATGGTATTTCTACCAATTAATAAATCGGCTGGTCCATTATCATTCAATACTTTTACAATAGGATTTAACCCTTCAATGGCTCTCCTCGCATTTACAATCCCTGCTTCTGCAAATTCATCGATAAAGCCGTGACCACCATAATCTCCTCCACGCTTCTTTAGAATAACGTCTTCAATATTGTCTCTCGTAAGTAAATAAGCTATAGTCCATCCCAGTTAAAGATAAATTAGCTAAGTAGATTCCCTCTGTTTGTTTTTCTGTTAGTTCTATTAATTCCGTAACTTCTATTACTTTTTCTTTAAGTTGTCTAGCCAACAATTCTATCTTTTTCTGTTCCTCTATAGCCTCTTTTGCAACTTCTTCATTTTTCCTATTAGCTACTACACCAGCGCCTACAGAAGCGGTCAACATAACACCTGCAATTCCCCAACCAACGGGACCAGCCAATGCTAAAAATGCTTTACCTGCAGCCATGCCTCCTCCGCCTGCTGCTAAACTTCCTCCACCTAACCAAGCTAATGCCGCGCTATTTGCTGCTGCACCTGTCAAACTAGAAATGGCTGTTCCTGTTGATGCGACACCAAAAGTAGTTGCGACTCCCATAGCTGCAGTAGGACCTAAAGTTGCAACTGTGACTCCTAAAGCACTTAAAGAAGCTGTAGCTGCGGTACTACCGCTTGCTATTTCTGCCTCTTTAATTGCCTGAGTAATAGCTAACTGCTTATCTTTAAAATTCTGTATTTCAATATTAATTTCTTCTAATTTCGTTTCAAATTCTTTTGGTTTATTTGCTAATCTGTTAATTCTTTCTTCAACAATTTTTATAACTTTGATAGCTTTATCCCTAACCTGATAAAGCTCTATTGATTTATTAGCCAAGTTATCAGCTTCTTCATTATAACAACTAATAGCTTTATTATATCCATCAACAGCTTCTTGTCTTAGTTTAGAATTAAAAAGATCGACCGATTCAATTTGTTCTTTTGTATTATTCGCTATTTTCCCAACTTCGTTAAATGTTTCAGAAGTCACATTTGTTATCTGATGTGCTACATCTCCGGCAACTCCAACAGCTTTCTCTGAGACATCTGAGACAACATTACCAACTTGGCTTGAGACTTCACCTATAGTTTTTACAGATTCTGAAATAACTTCTCCAGTAAATTTACTCGCTTCGGTTAAGGCTTCGCTAGCAGCAGAGCCGACATCATTCAATACTTTACTAGCTTCCTTTGCAATATTATCTGCAAATTTTAAAAAATCCATAATAACACTCCTTTTAATCTATTTAGATTTATTATCTTATTTATTATTATAAATGTCAATAATAATATATCTTCCATTTTAAACGCTTTCTTTGACTTGCATATCTTTTTTTTGTACAATAGTGCTATGAAAATTTTAGTCACGTCAGGCGGTACCAGTGAAGCTATCGATAGCGTCCGTTCTATCACTAACCATTCTACAGGTCGCTTGGGGAAAATCATCACAGAGACCTTGCTTGCTGCTGGTCATGAAGTTTGTTTGATAACGACAAAACGAGCTCTGAAGCCAGAAGCTCATCCCCATCTAACCATTCTAGAAATCAAAAATACGAATGATCTTCTTTTCGAGATGAAAGAGTGTGTTCAAGATTATCAGGTCTTGATTCATTCGATGGCAGTTTCTGACTACACTCCTGTTTATATGACGGGACTAGATGAAGTTAAGACGAGCTCTAATCTGGAAGAATTATTAGACAAGCAAAATATAGAAGCTAAGATTTCTTCAACTGATGAGGTGCAGGTCTTATTCCTGAAAAAAACACCCAAAATCATCTCTCTGGTCAAAGAATGGAATCCTGCCATTCATCTGATTGGGTTTAAATTGCTGGTTGATGTCTCTGAGGATTATCTCATTGAGATCGCACGAAAGAGTCTTGTCAAGAACCAGGCTGACTTAATCATAGCGAATGATCTTACTCAAATCTCAGCATATCAGCATCGGGCAATCTTTGTTGAAAAAGATCGTCTTCAAACCGTTCAAACCAAAGAGGAAATAGCAAATCTCCTCCTTGAAAAAATTCAAGCATACGATTCATAGAAAGGAAAACCATGGCAAATATTCTCATCTCAGTGACAGGTTCCATAGCCTCCTATAAAGCAGCTGATTTAGTCAGTTCTTTGAAAAAACATGGCCATGGTGTCACTGTCTTAATGACCGATGCGGCAAGAGAGTTTATCCAACCGTTGACACTACAGGTACTCTCACAGAATCCAGTTCACCTTGATGTCATGCAGGAACCCTATCCTGATCAAGTCAATCATATCGAACTAGGCAAAAGAACTGATCTTTTTATCGTTGTCCCTGCTACTGCTAATACCATTGCCAAACTTGCGCACGGTTTTGCGGATAACATGGTGACAAGCACAGCGCTTGCCCTACCAAGTCACATCCCTAAACTCTTAGCGCCAGCCATGAATACAAAAATGTATGACCATCCGGCAACCCAGGCTAATCTAAAAACATTAGAGACCTATGGTTATCAGATTATCTCCCCAAAAGAATCTTTACTAGCCTGTGGCGATCACGGCAAAGGCGCCCTAGCTGACCTGAATACTATATTAGAAAGAATAAAGGAAACCCTCGATGAACAAACGCTCTAACATTGCCCCAATTGCTATCTTTTTTGCAGTTATGCTCGTTATCCACTTTTTGAGCTCTCTCCTCTTTAACCTTTTCCCATTTCCAATTAAACCAACTATCGTTCATATTCCAGTAATCATTGCTAGTATCATTTACGGCCCACGAGTTGGTGTTACACTTGGTTTCTTGATGGGACTGCTAAGCTTAACGGTAAATACGATTACGATTCTACCAACCAGCTACCTTTTCTCACCTTTCGTACCAAACGGAAACATCTATTCTGCGATTATCGCTATTGCCCCTCGCATTTTGATCGGTCTGACACCTTACTTGGTTTATAAACTGATGAAAAATAAAACTGGGCTAATCCTAGCTGGTGCCCTTGGTTCCCTTACCAACACCGTCTTTGTCCTTGGTGGAATCTTCTTCCTTTTTGGAAATGTCTTCGATGGCAATATCCAAAAACTCCTAGCAACTGTTATCTCTACAAACTCAATCGCTGAATTGGTTATCTCAGCCATCTTGACTGTAATGATTGTCCCACGTCTCGAAACCTTGAAGAAATAAAAAAAACAACTCCACTTTCGTCCTGAAGGTGGAGTTTAGTAGTTAAAACATGAGAATTAAGTTCCCAGTATTCTTTCTTTACCACATTTAATCAAATATCCCTTAAAAATCACTAATGCTTCTTGACTTAACTGATTATTTATTGTACTATACTTGTGTATATACAGATAAATGGAGGTTCTTATGAATATACGGAAAAAAACGCAGTTTATGACCATGACTGCCCTACTCACTGCAATCGCGATTTTGATTCCAATCATTATGCCTTTTAAAATCGTTATCCCACCGGCTTCTTACACCTTGGGAAGTCATATCCCCATCTTTATCGCCATGTTTCTTTCGCCTTTGATGGCTGCTTTTGTGATTATTGCTTCTAGTCTCGGTTTCCTGATGGCAGGCTACCCTATGGTTATTGTCCTACGCGCCTTTTCTCACATCGTTTTTGGTACTTTGGGGGCTTTGTACTTAAAGAAATTCCCTGAAACCTTGGATAAACCAAAGGCATCTTGGATTTTTAACTTTGTTTTGGGTGTTGTTCACGCTATCGCTGAAGTACTAGCTTGTATCATCTTCTATGCTACTTCAGGGACAAACGTTGAAAATATGTTTTATGTTCTCTTCGTCCTAGTTGGCTTTGGCACAATTGTCCATAGTATGGTAGACTATACATTAGCACTAGCTGTCTATAAAGTGCTTCGAAAACGTCGCTAAAAGGAAAAACTATGACAACGGATCGCAAACAAGCTCTTCTTAAACTGTTAAAAGAGGCGCCAAAATCTCTCAATGGTCAAACCTTGGCTGAACACTTTCATGTTACTCGTCAGGTCATTGTACAGGACATCGCTATTCTCCGAGCAGATGGGGCTCCTATCCTATCCACCAATCGTGGCTATATCTACAAAGAAAATGATGCCAGTCCCTACGTCCACAAACTCTTTAAAGTGAAACATGAACTGGAAGAAATCGGTCAGGAACTTCTAGCCATTGTAGATAATGGCGGACGCGTTCAAAACATCTTAATTGATCATCCCGTTTATGGCGAAATTGAAACCCATCTCAAACTCACCTGTCGCCGAGATGTCCAGCACTTTCTGGAACAAGTCGAGAATTCAGACTTTAGACCGCTTTCTGAATTGACAGACGGCATCCATTACCACCTTGTTGAAGCTGAGACACAACAAGACCTCCACTATATCGAGGAGGCCTTGGATCAGTTAGGTTATTTGGTAAAAGACTAGAATATTTCTTTTTCCCAGCCATCCTCTGTACGGTGGCGATAGAAGAACTCTGACTTGTCAGGTGCTTCCATCATTTCCATCAAGGGTAACATATCATAGGCCAGATCCAAGTTTGGAATCTGGTCTTTTTGCACCCAAGAAACTTCTCCTTCTTCTGAGGATTGGAGATTTCCAGTAAACTCTGTCGCTTTATAGCAAACGACGATGTAGCGCCCACCTGTATCTAAGGGCCAATTTTTAATGCCCACCAGTTGGGGATTCTGAATGGTCAGGCCAGTTTCTTCGTAGATTTCACGTATGACAGACTCTGCGAAAGCCTCGCCATTCTCAACATGACCTCCTGGAAAGGCATAGCCAGACCAGCGATTGTTTTCAGGAGAGCGATACTGCATAACCACGCGCTGGGTTTCGAGGTCTTCAATTAGACAGATATTGGTTAAAATGGTTGCTTGGGCACGGGACATAGATTTGCTCGCTTTCTAAGTTATTAAAATGTATCTTCGTTGTTTTTTACTTCTGACTTCATGATAGAGGGATTGAGCAAGTCGTGATATTCATGAATTTCATGAAGAAAGGATCCTCTGAGGATTCTGATTTCATTTTTTCCCTATTCACATAGTAGTCTATATTTATACGCATAAATGAATCTGATCCAAAAGATAAAAATAGTAATGACATAAACAAGATTATGAGAGCAACGAATCCAATGAGAGCCTGAAAAATTAGATGATGCCATTGAATGATTCTAGTTTTATAGAAGGTAGTCCATGGATGAATAAATAAAATGTGGAAAAGACTAAAGAACTAGATGTTCGACAGAATCAGTGTAAAAGTTAATCCAAACAATCCTAAGATAAAATGAATCAGAACAAATACCAGAAACAAAAAAAGCAAAACCAATTATCTCACAGTGTCAAAATTTACATTTTTAAGTAAACATGCATAACGCATGTATATTCCTTATAAATATATCTATTATTATCAGAATAACTGATAGAGTTTCTCATCATCTAGTTCTTACATTGTCTTACATAATTTGGTTCCCAATTAATTATTTTAATAAATCAGCTAAAAATATTTCATTATTTTTATTATTCCATTTTGTTGTATCACTTTTACTTTTGTATTTTCTTATAGCATTAACTAAGTCTACACAACTATTTAGATCCTTTTTAATTCTATCATACGATTTTACATAATTAGATCTTTTCTTTAATTGAGCAGCAAGAAATACACTTGGTTTATCTTGTGATTTCACTTTTTCAAACTGTCCCTCTAATTTACGAAAATATATTTCAATCATTTCAATCTCACTTTTCGTTATTACATGATAGATTCCTCTATCCTGCAATTTATCCAAATAAGGTTGAACGATTTTATATGGTATTCCAGACCTATCTTCAATAATAAAAATAATTATTTTATTTTCTTCATAATCTTGAGTCAAATAATGGCTCGAAAATGTTGCAGGTTTACCATAAAATCTATTCGATCCTCTATAAGGAGAATCTAGTCCATCAATTTGATCATAGTTTATAACTTGGCTATAACTAAATTTTAAACAATCATTTTCAAGTAATAACTCAATAATAGCCTTTTCTGTTGCTCCTTCAACAATGATAGCAACAAGTGTATCTGAGGTTATATTAACCATAAATCATCTCTCCATTAATTCATGACTCTCTGAACTCAACAATTGAATACTTTTATTCATACTTTTCCTCATCATTTTATAGGAAGAATTTTTCGGAGCCGTTCCTAAACCATAACTACCTGATAAGATTAGATCGCTTTTCTTCCTATCAGATCTATCTTTTTCACCAATAATATTACTCATTTTTTCAATATTTATAAGAGGATTCTTTTTTAATACGTAAATACTATCACTTCTATCAATAAAATCAGTAATCTCAATGTAGTGAGTGGTGAATATCAATGTTGCAGAATTTTTATTTATATTACTATTAAAAAGTTTTATTAATTGTACCGCAATTGATTTATTCAAGTGATTTTCTAACTCATCAATAATTAAATATCCGCCAGAATTTAGAATAAATTGAATATTTAATAAAATCATTATACCTTTAATTGTACCTGAGGATAAGAATCTATTTAAATCAACAATATTTGATTCAATCAACTCTTTCGAGTTTTTAAATCTAATTTTGAACTTTTTTGTATCCTCTTCAAAAATTAAAGATTCAATACTATCGTCTAAAAAATTTACATAAGAAATATCCATATCATTAGCAAAATATTGAATTTTATTAACATCAGTAATATTAGTTAAATCTACAACACTATCTTCAACCAATTGATGGTTTTTTTTATTCAATACACCTGAAAAAATAGAATCTGTCTGTTTTAGATAAGTAACATCAATGTCTTTTCGAGAAATAGGCTCTTCAAAGTTTGTAAAAATCTTATCTTTAGATTCTGTTTTCTTCACTTTTTTTCTATAAAGGACTTCATCTTTAAAGTATAATGAATTTGACTTATCTTTAGAAATGATTGATTCAATTTTATAAATCCACTCCTGATTAAAAATATAATTTTCACAAATAACTTCATCCTCAAAATAATTTCCAATTTCAGGAATATCATCCTCTGATAAACTTTTATTTTTAATAAATATATTTAGCATTGCCAAAACTAGTTTTAAACTAGTTGTTTTTCCGGATGCATTTATACCTAGTAGAGCAATTGAATTTAATTTATATAACTTATTAATTACATGAGAAACATTTTTACTTTCTTTCTCATAAAAGTTTACGTTTTTACTAGCAAAAAAATCGAATTCAAACTCTCCATTTTTGAAGTAAGATAAACCTCGTATTTTAGTTTTGAGTATTTTCATCATTCTATCCTCCTGTATACACTATACCATACTTTTTTGTGTTTTTCTCTTTTTAACACTAAAATCGATAAAAAATATTCCATAAACCACAAAAAAATCTAAATTCGGTTTTTTTCTACGAAAAAATCGTTTTTATAATATTGCAAAAATAATATTTTCACTACCCCAACGCCTTCACTTCCAACATCATATCACGAATCTGAGCTGCGAGTTCAAAGTCAAGCACTTCGACGGCTTCTTGCATTTGTTTTTCCAGTTTCTTGACGAGTTCCTTGCGTTCTTGTTTGTTGAGGCTATTGATATCGACTTCCTTGTCCTCTTCTTTGGAAACTGCCTTGGTCACTGCAATCAAGTCACGGATTTCTTTCTTAATGGTTTGTGGAACGATACCATGCTCTTCATTATAAGCCATCTGGATTTTCCGACGACGGGCCGTTTCATCGATGGCACGTTGCATAGACTGGGTAACTGTGTCAGCATACATAATCACATGCCCTTCGCTATTACGAGCAGCACGTCCAATGGTCTGGATGAGGCCACGTTCGTTACGAAGGAAGCCTTCCTTGTCAGCATCGAGAATAGCAACCAGGCTTACTTCAGGCACGTCAATTCCTTCGCGAAGCAGGTTGATTCCGACCAAGACATCAAAGACACCCAGGCGCAGGTCACGGATAATCTCTGTCCGTTCCAAGGTTTTGATGTCCGAGTGCATGTACTTGACCTTGATGCCCATTTCCTTGAAGTAGTCGGTCAAGTCTTCTGCCATCTTCTTGGTCAAGGTGGTGATAAAGGTTCGTTCGTTCTTTTCAACACGGGCATTGATTTCACCTAGGAGGTCATCAATCTGTCCCATAGTTGGACGGACTTCCACTTCAGGGTCCAAAAGACCTGTCGGACGAATGATTTGCTCAATCACTGTCTCGGTCTGTTCATTTTCGTAGTCGCCTGGTGTCGCTGAAACGTAAACAATCTGGTGCACATGGCTTTCAAACTCCTCACGACGGAGAGGACGATTGTCCAAAGCAGACGGCAAGCGGAAACCATAATTGACCAGCATTTCCTTACGCGAACGGTCTCCATTATACATGCCCTTAATCTGTCCCATGGTCATGTGGCTTTCATCAATCATAATCAAGAAATCATCTGGGAAGAAGTCGAGAAGCGTATAAGGGGGCTCTCCTTCGCTACGACCATCCATGTGACGTGAGTAGTTTTCAACTCCATTTGTATAACCCATCTCACGTAGCATCTCAATATCATACTCTGTTCGCTGTTTCAAACGCTGGGCTTCTAGCAATTTGCCTTCCTTCTCAAAGACAGCTAACTGCTCTTCTAATTCTGCTTGAATTTTCGCAATCGCAACTTCCATATGGTCGTCATTGGTCACAAAGTGAGTCGCAGGGAAAATCGCCAAATGATCCACTTCTCCCAATACCTGACCTGTCAAAGCTTCAACTTCACGGATACGGTCAATCTCATCCCCGAAAAATTCTACTCGAAAGGCATGCTCATCACGAGAAGCTGGAAAAATCTCCACCACATCCCCACGAACACGGAATCTTCCACGTTGGAAATCAATATCATTGCGTTCAAACTGAATATCAACCAAGTCATTCAAGAGCTTATCACGAGAAATTTCAAGCCCTGGACGGAGACTAACGACGCTATCAGAATATTCCTTTGGCGACCCCAAACCATAGATACAAGAGACTGAAGCCACTACGATGACATCATTGCGCTCCAGAAGTGCTGAAGTCGCTGAGTGGCGGAGCTTGTCAATCTCATCATTGACCGAGCTATCCTTTTCAATATAAGTATCACTCGAAGGGACATAGGCCTCAGGTTGATAATAATCATAGTAGGATACGAAGTACTCAACAGCATTTTCAGGGAAAAATTCCTTAAACTCCCCATAGAGCTGACCAGCTAGGGTTTTGTTATGGGCAATGACCAGAGTTGGTTTATTAACTTTGGAAATGACCTGACTCATGGTGTAGGTCTTCCCTGTACCCGTCGCCCCCATCAAAATCTGAGCCTTTTCTCCACCCTCGATATTGTCAACCAACTGCTCAATCGCTTGGGGTTGATCTCCTGAAGGTTGGTATTTTGATACTAGTTTAAATGTATTATCTGTAATTCGATTTATCATGATTGCCTCATCTGCATTTTTCTATCCTTCTATTTTACCATAAATTTACTTTTCAGACTCTACTCTAGGTTGATAAGAGTGAGTATTCCATGTTACATTTCCTTACATAAAATCCATAAAATTTGCCTTTTCATTCATTTTCTGATATAATGGGAAAATATTCGGAAAAGGAGACTAAAAATGAAGAAAAAAATACTAGCATGTTTGCTCATTTTATTTCCCATTTTCTCACTAGGTATGGCAAAAGCTGATACTGTTAAGATTGTGTCTGATACAGCTTACGCACCTTTTGAGTTTAAAGATTCAGATCAAACCTATAAAGGGATTGATGTTGATATTATCAATAAAGTCGCAGAAATCAAAGGATGGAACATCCAAATGTCTTATCCTGGCTTTGATGCAGCTGTAAATGCAGTGCAGTCAGGTCAAGCAGATGCTATTATGGCAGGTATGACAAAAACAAAAGAACGTGAAAATGTCTTTACAATGTCTGATACCTATTATGATACAAAAGTTGTCATTGCTACCACAAAGGCAAATAAAATCACCAAATATGAGGAACTTAGCGGGAAAACAGTTGGAGTTAAGAACGGAACTGCCGCTCAACGTTTCCTCGAAAGTATCAAAGATAAATACGGTTTCTCTATTAAAACCTTTGATACTGGTGATTTGATGAATAACAGTCTAAGTGCTGGTGCTGTAAATGCCATCATGGATGATAAACCTGTTATTGAGTATGCGATTAACCAAGGACAAGATCTCAGCATCAATATGGATGGTGAGGCTGTTGGAAGCTTTGCCTTTGGTGTCAAGAAAGGGAGCAAGTATGAACACTTGGTTACCGAGTTTAACGAAGCCCTGGCCCAAATGAAGAAGGATGGCAGCTTGGAGCAAATCATCCAAAAATGGACAGCTTCTACAACTACGGCAACCCCAACGACAACTACTGCTGCTGGACAAAAAGCTACTCCAGTGAAAAGCAAGTACATTATTGCCAGCGACTCATCTTTCGCCCCATTCGTCTTTCAAAATTCAAGCAATCAATATACCGGTATTGATATGGACCTCATCAAGGCTATTGCCAAAGATCAAGGTTTTGAAATTGAGATTACCAACCCAGGATTTGACGCAGCCATTAGTGCTGTTCAAGCAGGACAAGCAGATGGTATCATTGCTGGTATGTCTGTAACAGATGCTCGTAAGGAAACCTTCGACTTCTCAGAATCATACTACACAGCAAATACGATTCTCGGTGTGAAAGAATCAAGCACAATTGCTTCTTATGAAGACCTCAAGGATAAAACTGTTGGTGTTAAAAACGGAACTGCCTCTCAAACGTTCCTTACTGAAAACCAAAGCAAATACGGCTATAAGATTAAAACATTCGCAGATGGCGCATCTATGTATGACAGTCTAAATACTGGAGCTATTGATGCTGTGATGGATGATGAGCCTGTTCTCAAATATTCTATCAGCCAAGGTCAAAAATTGAAAACGCCAATCGCTGGAACTCCAATCGGAGAAACAGCCTTTGCGGTTAAAAAAGGAACAAACCCAGAATTGATCCAGATGTTTAATAATGGACTTGCGAACCTCAAAGCTAACGGAGAATTCCAAAAGATTCTTGACAAGTATCTAGCTAGCGAATCTTCAACTGACTCTACAAGTACGGTTGACGAAACTACTATCTGGGGCTTGCTTCAAAACAACTACAAACAACTTCTTAGTGGACTTGGAATCACTCTTGCCTTAGCACTTATTTCATTTGCAATCGCCATTGTCATCGGTATTATCTTTGGTATGTTTAGCGTTAGCCCATACAAATCTCTTCGTCTGATTTCTGAGATTTTCGTTGACGTTATCCGTGGTATCCCATTGATGATTCTTGCAGCCTTCATCTTCTGGGGAATTCCAAACTTCATCGAGTCGATTACAGGCCAACAAAGTCCAATCAATGACTTTGTAGCTGGTACTATTGCCCTCTCACTCAATGCGGCAGCTTATATCGCTGAAATCGTTCGTGGTGGGATTCAAGCTGTTCCAGTTGGGCAAATGGAGGCCAGCCGCAGCCTTGGTATCTCTTATGGAAAAACCATGCGTAAGATTATCTTGCCACAAGCAACTAAATTGATGTTGCCAAACTTTGTCAACCAATTCGTTATCGCTCTTAAAGATACAACCATCGTATCTGCTATCGGTCTGGTTGAACTTTTCCAAACTGGTAAGATCATCATCGCCCGTAACTACCAAAGTTTCAAGATGTATGCAATCCTTGCTATCTTCTATCTTGTAATTATCACGCTTTTGACTAGACTAGCGAAACGCTTAGAAAAGAGGATTCGTTAATGGCAAAACTAAAAATTGATGTAAATGATTTGCATAAGTATTATGGAAAAAACGAAGTTTTAAAAGGCATTACTACTAAGTTCTATGAAGGAGATGTTGTCTGTATCATCGGTCCTTCTGGTTCTGGTAAATCCACTTTCCTCCGTAGCCTTAACCTTCTCGAGGAGGTAACGAGTGGCCACATCACAGTGAATGGTTATGATCTGACTGAAAAATCAACCAATGTCGACCATGTTCGTGAAAACGTGGGAATGGTCTTCCAACATTTCAACCTCTTCCCTCACATGTCAGTCCTAGAAAATATCACTTTTGCACCTATTGAACACAAACGGATGACCAAAGAAGAAGCTGAAAAATTGGGGATGGAGTTGCTGGAGAAAGTCGGTCTTGCAGACAAAGCTAATGCTAACCCAGATAGCCTATCAGGTGGTCAGAAACAACGTGTAGCTATCGCTCGTGGACTTGCCATGAATCCTGATATCATGCTCTTTGATGAGCCAACTTCCGCTCTGGACCCTGAAATGGTTGGAGATGTACTGAATGTTATGAAGGAATTGGCGGAACAAGGCATGACCATGATTATCGTAACCCATGAGATGGGATTTGCTCGTCAAGTGGCTAACCGTGTTATCTTTACGGCTGATGGTGAATTCCTGGAAGATGGAACTCCAGATCAAATATTTGACAACCCGCAACACCCTCGTCTAAAAGAGTTCTTGGACAAGGTCTTAAATGTATAAAACAAAACTGTAAGGAGAACCTTACAGTTTTTTAATTGCGTATTGGATTTTTTGTTTTTTTTGAAAATTATGATAAAATAAAAACTATGATAATGAGGAAATCTCATCCCTAGTCCAACTAGGAAAAAATATAGAAATTAGGTAGCTAGATGTCATCAAAGGTTATTGTTACAATTTTCGGTGCGAGTGGAGATTTAGCTAAACGCAAACTCTACCCTTCCCTTTTCAGACTCTATAAATCAGGCAATCTCTCTGAGCATTTTGCTGTTATCGGAACAGCTCGTAGACCTTGGAGTAAGGAATATTTTGAATCTGTAGTTGTCGAATCCATCCTTGATTTGGCAGATAGTACCGAGCAAGCCCAAGAATTCGCTAGCCACTTCTACTATCAAAGCCATGATGTGAATGATACGGAACATTACATTGCTTTGCGCCAATTACAAGCTGAACTGAATGAAAAATACCAAGCTGAACACAATAAGCTCTTCTTCTTGTCTATGGCACCTCAGTTCTTTGGAACTATTGCCAAGCATCTCAAATCTGAAAACATTGTTGATGGCAAAGGTTTTGAGCGCTTGATCGTTGAGAAACCATTTGGTACAGACTACGAAACAGCTAGCAAACTCAATGAAGATCTCCTTGCGGCCTTTGATGAAGAGCAAATCTACCGTATCGACCATTACCTAGGTAAAGAGATGATTCAGAGTATCTTTGCTGTTCGTTTTGCCAATATGATCTTTGAGAATGTTTGGAATCGCGAACACATCGATAATGTTCAGATTACCTTTGCGGAACGCTTGGGTGTTGAAGAGCGTGGTGGCTACTATGATCAATCTGGTGCCCTTCGTGATATGGTGCAAAACCATACACTCCAACTCCTCTCTCTTCTAGCCATGGACAAACCAGCTAGCTTTACAAAGGATGAGATTCGTGCTGAAAAGATAAAGGTCTTTAAAAACCTCTATCATCCAACTGAGGAAGAACTGAAAGAACAGTTTATCCGTGGTCAGTACCGCTCTGGTAAAATCGATGGCATGAAATACATTTCCTATCGTAGCGAGCCAAACGTCGATCCTGAATCTACAACAGAAACCTTCGCATCTGGTGCCTTCTTTGTAGACAGCGATCGTTTCCGTGGTGTTCCCTTCTTCTTCCGTACAGGGAAACGTCTGACTGAAAAAGGAACTCATGTCAATATCGTCTTTAAGCAAATGGACTCTATCTTCGGAGAACCATTGGCACCAAATATCTTGACCATCTATATCCAACCAACTGAAGGATTCTCTCTTAGCTTAAATGGGAAACAAGTCGGTGAAGAATTTAACCTGGCTCCAAGCTCTCTGGATTACCGTACTGATGCTACTGCTACTGGAGCCTCACCAGACCCATACGAGAAATTAATCTACGATGTTTTGAACAACAACTCAACCAATTTTAGCCACTGGGATGAGGTAAGTGCTTCGTGGAAATTGATTGACCGTATCGAAGAGCTCTGGGCTGAAAACGGTGCTCCACTTCATGACTATAAAGCTGGAAGCATGGGACCTCAAGCTAGTTTTGACTTACTTGAAAAGTATGGAGCTAAATGGACCTGGCAACCAGATATCGCCTATCGTGAAGATGGACGTTTAGAATAGCAAAAATATCCTGCAAGATTGACTTGCAGGATATTTATTTTGTATTAAATCAAGCCTTCTAAGAGACCTTTCATGAAGTTTTCAGAGTTAAATTCGCCTATATCATCAATTTTTTCACCGAAACCAATCAATTTCACTGGGATATTAAGTTCTTCGCGGATAGCCAGAACAACACCACCGCGAGCAGTTCCGTCAATTTTTGTCAAAACAATACCAGTCAATGGTGTTATCTTAGAAAATTCTTTAGCCTGTACCAAGGCGTTTTGTCCAGTGGAAGCATCGAGTGCCAGGAAAGTTTCATGAGGTGCTTCAGGAACGACACGTTTGATAATACGGCCAATCTTTTCCAACTCGGCCATAAGGTTGTCCTTGTTTTGCAAACGACCTGCTGTATCAATCATGAGAATATCAATCCCTTCGGCTACGGCGCGTTCCATACCATCAAAGACCACACTTGCTGGATCAGCCTTTTCAGGCCCCGTCACAACAGGAACATCCACACGTCGACCCCATTCAGCTAGCTGGGCCACTGCACCCGCACGGAAGGTATCTGCCGCAACCAACATGACTTTCTTACCAGCTTGTTTGTAGCGATGAGCTAATTTCCCGATAGAAGTTGTTTTCCCAACACCATTGACTCCGACAAAGAGCATGACGGTCAAACCATCTTGGAAATGGATTTGTTCATCGTAGTTGCCATCCTTTTCGTAGAGCTCGACCAATTTCTCGATAATGACACGACGAAGTGCGTCAGGTTTCTTAGCGTTTTCAAGTTTGGCTTCATAGCGTAGTTCTTCTGTTAAGTTTGAAGCGACCTGCACACCGACGTCACTCATGATGAGCAGTTCTTCCAATTCCTCGAAGAATTCTTCATCGACAGAACGGAAGTTGGCAAAGAAAGCATTCAAACGAGCTCCGAATCCCGTACGAGTTTTCTTGAGACTGCGATCATATTTTTCCTGCACGGTTTCTTCAACTTGTGGATATTCTTCTTCTACTTCAAAAGCTGGCTCTTCATCACTTTCTAGAGATTCTTGGCTCTCTTCTTCGAAAAATTCTTCAAACTCTTGGCTTTGCTCTGTCTCATCAACTTCTAGCTCAAGCTCTTCCTGAGCAGTTTCCTCGACTAATTCTGGTTCAATGACTTCTTCTGTTGAGATCTGAGGGGTTTCTTCCACTTTGTCTCTTGCTGTCTCTTCCTGAGAAGTTTCTTCGACTGAAGTTTGGTTTTCTTCAACCTCTTCTGACAAATCAAGATTTTCCAGTGCTTCTTTTACAATATCTTCGATTTTCGGCTCTTCTTTTTTCCCGAATAGACGGTCAAACAATCCCATATTCTAGTTCTCCTTTAGCACGTATTCTTCGATAGCCCAGGCAACGGCTTCCTCGTCGTTGGTCATCGGGGTAATGACATTGGCAACTGCCTTAACTGCTGGAACTGCATTTTGCATGGCAACTCCCAGACCTGCCCACTCAATCATGGAAAGGTCATTGGCCTCGTCCCCACAAGCCATGACTTGACTTTGGTCGATTCCTAAGTGTTTAATTAATTTCGCTAAACCTGTTGCCTTGTGGACGTTTTTCGGCGACCATTCCAATAAGAGTTCACGCGATTTGAAGATTTCATATTGGTCAAACAATTCTGGAGAAATCTGTTGAATCGCTGCATCCAAAGGTTCTTGGGCAAAAGCAGTCACGCATTTATTATACGTCATCTGACTAGATAGATCTTCAAAAGCGACAGGTACGAAAGTCAGGGCTGGGTTGAACTTAGCATAGAGACTTTCTTGGTCTGACTGGATTTGATAGACGGTTCCTTCTGAAATAGCATCTAACGGTAATCCGAGTTTTTCAGTTTCCTCGTACAAGCGTGCCACATCGTCTATTGAAAAGACGGTTTTATCGAGAATCTCCCCTGTATTTTTCTGTACTAGACCACCATTAAAGGTGATGGTGTACTCATCCTCCTGACCATCAGTCCCTAGCTCATGGAGAAAGAAATCCATAGCCTTCAGAGGACGTCCCGTTGTCAGAACGACCTTGATGTCACGGTCACGCGCAGCTTTGAGGACTTCCTTGGTACGATCTGTCAGCTTTTTATCCGTTGTCAGCAAGGTGCCATCCAAGTCCAATGCAATCAATTTAATATCTACCATTATAAGCCCTCCATATAAGCCATCACTGACTGGTCCTTATGGTGGCCAATCACTGTCTCCGCTAATTCTAAAATCTCTGGTCTCGCATTTTCAGGAGCGATTGGATGCCCCACAACCTGCATCATGTGAAGGTCATTGAGATTATCGCCAAACGCCATAACTTGATCCATGGTTAGATCAAGTTTTTTGGATAACTCAACAACAGCCACACCCTTATCAACATAGTCCAAGACAATATCGATGGATTCAAAACCTGTTGTCATGGCTTTCACACCAGGAACATTTTCGTTGACCCAGGACTCTCCAGCCTCTATCGTTTCTTCAGTAAAGTTAGTAGTGAATTTAAAAATCTCATCTGTGATATCTTCCAAACTCGCTACTTTTTGAATATTTTCATTGTAGTGACGGCTAAACATGAGATAGGTCTCATCCACTGTATCCAAAACATAACAAGCTTTTTTCCCTGTCAGAAGCATTTTTCTTTCATCAAAATAAGGCGATTTCTTTAAAGCTTCAAAAGTGCTCAAGTAAAAATCCCGAGACATAGTAGCCTCATACATATCCTCACCATGAAATTCAACATAGCTCCCATTTTCAGCTATAAAAATCACTTCATCACGCACATCCGCAAACAACTTTTTCAGGGACAGAATACCGCGACCCGAAGCCACTGCAAAATAAATCCCCTTTTCCTTGTAGGTAACAAGTAAGTTTTTGAGGCGTTCCATATCAAACCGCCCCTCTCCGTCAAGAAAGGTTCCATCCATATCAGTTGCTACAAGTTTAATCATAAAATCCTTCATACTCCAATTGATAAATCTACCTTCTATTATACCATAGATAAGTTTAAAAAGGTCCAGTACGGTAGGATAGCACTACTTTTTCGGAGAATCTTCAAAGGGCCTAAAAATTAGAATCGTAGAACTTTTTTCAGATAGTTTAAAAAGTTTGTATTCCACTATTCTTTTCTCTATAATGGAGAGAAAGGAGATGACTATGACAGAAATAAAACATGAAATTGATGCAAACTTTGCAGGCCGACTCAATATCCTACGCGCGGGTGTTCTGGGTGCCAATGATGGGATTATTTCCATCGCTGGAGTCGTTATCGGGGTTGCCAGTGCGACAAGCAATATCTGGATTATCTTTTTATCAGGTTTGGCTGCTATCCTCGCTGGTGCTTTTTCTATGGCAGGGGGAGAGTATGTCTCCGTATCCACTCAAAAAGACACGGAAGAAGCCGCTGTTGCCCGAGAACAATTACTCTTGGATAAAGACATCGAATCTGCAAAACAATCCCTCTATGCTGCTTACTTACAAAATGGTGAGTGTGAAACGTCCGCCCAACTTTTGACCAACAAGGCCTTTTTAAAAAATCCACTCAAAGCCTTGGTTGAGGAAAAATACGGTATCGAGTACGAAGAGTTTACCAATCCTTGGCATGCTGCGATCTCTAGCTTTATCGCCTTTGTACTGGGAAGCCTTCCTCCTATGATTTCAATCACCGTCTTTCCATGCGATTATCGCATTCCTGCTACTGTTTTTATCGTGGCCCTTTCCCTTCTTGTCACTGGCTATACCAGTGCTAAACTAGGCAAGGCACCTACGAAAACTGCTATGATCCGTAACCTCTGTATCGGACTTCTGACCATGGGAGTAACCTTCCTCTTGGGACAACTCTTTAGCATTTAAGATAAAGAAATACCTCGATAAATATCGAGGTATCTTTTTTACATTTGCACAATCTTGCGATAGCTTCTTGAGGTGATCATAAAGATCAAAACATAGATGATAAGGAAGATGGCACAGATGGACAGAGTGACGGTCAACATCATGGTCGCATCTAGCACGCCAATGACTTTTAGGATGAGGCTAAGCATGTGATAAGCAAAAGCAAGGTGTAGGAAGGCAAATAACAAAGGGAGGAAGAAAACAGTTAGGACCTGTTTGTTAATCGTTTGCTTGATTTGCTTTTGATCGAGTCCAACCTTTTGCAAAATGATGAAACGTTCACGGTCTTCATAGCCCTCAGAGATTTGTTTGTAGTAAATAACCAGGACTGTTCCCACCATAAAGATGATAGAGAGGAAGATACCGATGAAGAAGACTCCACCATAAAGGGCACTTATTTGCGCACTGCTATCAGCCAGATTGCTTCCGAATACATAGCTTCCTTCTTTGTTTAATTCTCTATTAAAGTTATTAAGGAATTTTGAAAAATCGTCAGCGAGTTTGAGCTGTTCTTCCTCACTTGCTGTTACATTCATACCACCATAAAGTTGATCAAAGAGAGAGGAATCCGGATATTGGTCAATAAAGGATTGCAGATTAGGGACAACAAGATAATTGTAGTCAGATGTCAGAATGTTATACTGATTTGGCACATGTTCCAGAATGAAATCATTTTTAATTTCTTCTTTAATTGTGTAGGTCTGGTCATTTAGAGTGAGTTCTTTCTGTCCTTCAAGTACCTTATTCTTGGTAAACAAGCCGACTTCATTGCCTGAAAGGGAGAGTTTTTGACCAGTCATGTTTTCATAGTCTTTTTGGTCAAAGACCATAAAAATGGTTTTCGGTTGGACGAAGTTATTCCCCTTTGTAAAGATACGGAGCTTGGTTCCATCTTGGCTCTCGATGCCAAAACTGCTATGACGAAAGACTTCTTTTTTAGTGACAGTTAATCCCTTATCGCTAGCATATTGACTCAAAAGTTTATCTAAATCTTCTTTTTCAACATTTCGTCCTGTAATTCCAAAATCATGTGGATTCATGAATTTCTTGAAAGTTTCAGAAGCCGAGAAGATACTGGTTGCTGCTGACATGGTTACCAAGACCATAGTTGAAAGGATGGCAATCGTTGCCAAACCAACCGCATTTTTCTTCATTCGAAAGATAAGATTGGATACGGAAATCATGTTGTTGGGTTGGTAATAGTAACGCTTGTTTTTCTTCAAAATCTGTAGGAATACTGTAATTCCTGCATTAAACAAGAGGTAAGTCCCAAAGATTACCAACAAGACTGCCACAAAGAAAATCAGAACAGCATTAAGTGGATTTTCAACTGTAACCGCTAGATAGTAGCCAGCTCCCATACTAATCAAACCTAGAATAGTTTGAAGGCCTAAGAAACGTCCTTTTTTCTCACCACTGGCCTTCTCACGAGAGAGCTGAAGGGCATTCATACGTGCGATGCGAAAGGCATTGATAAAAATCAAACCTAGGAAGATAGCTCCAAAGACGATGAGAACTAGGATAAAGACAATTGGTTGAAAAGTCGAAACGAGCTCTACCTTCATATTCATTAACTTCAAAAGGAGGGCAAAGATTAGCTTATCAAAGAGAGCTCCTAGACCGAGACCAGCTGTCAAGGTTAAGGAACCAAAAATAAGAAGCTCCTTAAAAACCATACTGATCAAATGGCGCTTTTCAAGCCCCAGCATACCATATACACCCAACTCCTTGGAACGGTTCTTCATGACAAAACTATTGGCATAAAGGACAATAATTCCAGAAGCGATGGTAACAACCACCATACCGAGAGCGAGGGTCATAGAGATAGTTTCTCCCCCTCGAATCTTACCAATGTTAGGATTAAGTGACAAAGAGTAAAAAAGATAGGTGATGGTCACTGCTAAGAGAACAGCAAGGGCAAAGGGATAGTAGAGTTTGCGGTTTTTAATCAAATTAGATACCGCTAACTTATTGGTTAATCGGAACATACTAATTCACCTCACTTGCCATAACAGTCAAAGTATCAGAGATTTCTTGGAACATCTGACGCTCTGTCTTGTCTCCACGGTAGATTTGGTTGTAAAGAATGCCGTCTTTGATAAAGAGAACGCGCTTGGCTCTGCTAGCTGCTGCCGTTGAGTGGGTTACCATGAGAATGGTTTGACCACGTTCATTGATTTCATCAAATACATCGAGTAAGGCTGCAGATGACTTGGAGTCAAGGGCTCCTGTTGGCTCATCTGCAAGGAGAATTTCAGGTTCAGTGATGATAGCGCGTGCTACTGCAACTCTCTGTTTTTGACCACCCGAGATTTCATAAGGATACTTCTCTTGCAATTGGTTGATGCCCAAATTTTCAGCGGTTACTACCAATTTCTTCATCATCTCTGTGATAGGTTTTCGTGATAGCACTAGCGGAAGCAAAATATTGTCCTTAACAGACAGGGTATCTAGCAAGTTAAAGTCTTGGAAAACAAATCCCAACTTCTCACGACGGAAGCTAGAAGCCTGAGAATTTTTAATGGTTGCTGTGTCTGTTCCGTTTAGGTAAACCTGCCCGCGAGTTGGTTTATCCAGCATAGCCAGGATGTTGAGTAGGGTAGACTTCCCTGAGCCAGACTCTCCCATGATAGCAACGTAGTCACCCTTTTCCACAGTAAAGTGAATGTCTTTGAGGGCCTCTACTTGGTTACCTTGGAAACGTGTTTTGTAGATTTTTTGAACGTGTTTTACATCTAAAAGTGTCATTGTTATCTCCTTCTTAATATCCCATCATTTGAAACTGTGCTTGCATCATAGCGCATCCCAGTTGAACACGCTCGATATCTTTTTGACTTGGTTTTCTTGTTTTCTTTTGTAAAATTCTTTTCATGGTTTTGCTCCTTTGTTCTTTATGAGTCTAGTTTATCGCAAAAAAAGGCGGCTTGCCATAACCTAACCTTACAAAAGAGACTTTAATCTTACATTTTTGTAAGATTGAAGAATATCAAGCAATTTCGCTATCAATATTTTACCATAAAAGAAAGGCAAGAAGAAAACCCTTGCGGATACAAGGGTTAAGGTTCACTTCTTTTTCTGACTTCTTTGAGAAATAAGGAAAGTGTCTGTAAACTATTTCCAAATCTGACTCACCAAAACCAGCCATCATTTTCATCAATGGCCTCGGCTTCCTTGCGTTTGCGTGGTCCTGTTCCGTACATTTCGGCTTCGATTTCTTCCTTAGTTGGCAGGATAGAGGCGAGGATAATGTAGATAATCACGCCAATCCCAAAATTTGCTACGGTAAAAATGGCGAAGAGAAAGCGGACTAAGGTTACATCAAAATTCCACTTGTCTGATAGCCCAGCTAAAACTCCTGACACCATACGATTTCGTCTCATTTTATAAAATTTTGTATTCATGATTGTTTCCTCTTTCGGTATTCTTACAAGTAGTATAGCATGAAATGGGTTCACAAACATCAGTCCTTAGGCCGATTTAAGATGACGAGTTTACCACGGCAGACGCCACAACGATAGCGTTTGGTATCAATCCTACGCTTGCGCTGATAAGTTTGCTGGCAGGATTGGCACTGATAGACCAGGAAATTACTTTGGTCTTTCAAAGGGGGAACAAAGCGCAGTCCATCCACTTCTTTCAAAAGTTCTTTAAAATCTCGGTCCTTATGTCGATAACCCTTTTTCTGAAAATAAAGGTGATAGTGACAGAGTTCATGGCGCACGATTTTCCGAAAAACCTCCAAACCAAGTTCATTATAGACCTTGGGATTAAAATCCAAATGCCCATCCTTAGGGAAAAATCGTCCACCTGTCGTTCGCAGACGAGAATTCCACTGGGCTTGGTGGGTAAAGGGTCTACCAAAGTCTTCGAGGGAAACAGATTGAACGTACTCAGTTAGATTCATTTGGAGCTAGAAGCGACAGATTGACTTTTTCACGTTCAGTATCGATTTTCTTGACCCAAACCGTTACCAAATCTCCGACTGATACCACTTGGCTGGGATGTTTGATAAATTTACGACTCATGTGGGAAATATGAATCAAGCCGTCCTCGTGAATCCCGATATCAACGAATGCACCGAAGTCAACAACATTCCGCACCACACCTTCTAGCTTCTGGCCGACTTTTAAGTCCTTGATATCCAGTACATCTTGACGGAGAACAGGTGCATCAAAAGAATCACGGAAGTCTCGACCTGGTTTGAGAAGATTAGCAATGATATCTTTAAGGGTTTCTGGGCCAAGATTCAGTTCTTGCGCCATCTCCTTGACTGATAGGGACTTGAGTTTACTTTGTGCTTCTTCATTCAAGTCCTTGATATCCAAGCGTTTGAAGAGCTCCTTAACCGCAGCATAGTTTTCTGGGTGAACTCCTGTATTATCAAGGATATTACTACTTTCCGGGATACGGAGGAAACCAGCTGCCTGTTCAAAAGCCTTGGCACCCAGACGCGGAACTTTCTTGATTTGAGCGCGCGAAGTGATTTTTCCTTCTTCCTCACGGTATTTGACGATATTTTCAGAGATAGTTTTATTGAGTCCAGCCACATGGGAAAGAAGAGCTGGGCTAGCTGTATTGACATTGACACCGACTTGGTTAACCACCGTATCTACGACAAAGTCCAGACTCTCAGACAGTTTCTTCTGACTGACATCGTGCTGGTATTGCCCGACACCGATTGACTTGGGATCAATTTTGACCAATTCGGCAAGTGGATCTTGCAAACGACGGGCGATAGAGATAGCAGAGCGTTTTTCAACGGTTAATTCTGGAAACTCCTGACGAGCAAGTTCGCTGGCAGAGTAGACAGAAGCGCCACTTTCATTGACGATAACATAGCTGACTTCTGGAAAATCTTTAAGAACTTCCGCCACAAAGGCTTCACTTTCACGACTGGCAGTTCCATTTCCGATAGCAATAATTTCCACACCGTATTGACCAATCAAGTCCGACAAATCTTTCTTTGCTTCTTCAATCTGACGAGCTGATGCTGGTTTTACTGGATAAATGACTTGGGTTGTCAACATTTTACCTGTTGTATCAACGACAGCAAGTTTGGCACCTGTACGAAAGGCAGGGTCAAATCCTAGAACCACGCGCCCTTTCAGCGGAGCAACCAAGAGAAGATTGCGCAGATTGTCAGAAAAGAGTTGGATAGCTCCTTCTTCTGCCTTTTCAGTTAATTCTGTCCGAATGCGTCGTTCGATAGCAGGTAAGACCTTTTTCTTAACTGACTGTTGGACAACTTCATCTATATAGGCATTTTTGACTTTGAAACGAGCAGCAAAGAAGGCAAGAATACGGTCCGTCGCATGTTCAAAACCGACCTTCAAGACACCAAGTTTCTCCCCGCGATTGAGGGCCAAGGTACGATAGCCCTGCATGTTGCCAACAGTCTCTGAGAATTCGTAATAAATCTGAAAAACTTGTTTTTCATCAAGACTTTCATCTTTGACTTGCGAAGTGATTTTAGAGTGTCTCAGCACTTCCTGATAGGTCATAGCACGTAGATTGACATCTTCAGATAGGGCTTCTACCAAGATATCAACTGCACCAGCCAAAGCTTCTTGACCAGTCGCAAATCCTTCACAGACAAACTTCTCAGCTTCTTTCTCTAAGCCAGTTACATTTTGCAAAATCAAGCGAGCAAGAGGAAAGAGTCCAGCTTCTCGGGCAATAGTTGCCTTGGTTCGACGTTTTTCCTTATAAGGAAGATAGAGTTCTTCAACGTCTGCTAATTTTTCAGCTGCCAAAATAGCTTCTTCCAATTCCTTGGTTAGTTTGCCTTGTTCTTGTATCTTAGCTAAGACAGCTTCTTTACGGTCGTTGAGATTTGTCAGACTTTTATCCAAGTCGATAATGGCCTTAATCGCCACCTCATCCAGACTACCAGTCATGTCCTTTCGATATCGCGCGATGAAGGGAATTGTCGCCCCCTCTGCCGTCAAACTTAGAACGGTATCGATTTGCTTTAAAGTTACACCCAAATCTTGGGAGATTTTTTCATATTTTTTATCCATAAATCTATTATACCATAAGGGACAGCTCTTGTTTTGCCTTACCTATTTTTGCATCTTTGATTATTAAAATAATCCCTTTTCCACAAAATAATAGTATAATAGAGGTAGAATGTAGAAAAGAGGTAGGCCCATGGCTGTTAAATTTACAAAAACGGATGACTTGGACAAGATGTTTGAAGAATTCGCCAAACTTCCTGACTTAACACAAGTCACTTTCCCAGATGACAAAGATAAAAAAGAAAAAGTTGAGAAGAAAAAATAGATGACTGTTTTCCAATCTCTTCCTCCTAGTGTATTACAAGCGGGAGCTATTTTTCTCTCCATCATGATTGAAGCCCTTCCTTTTGTCCTGATTGGGAGTCTCATTTCGGGGTTGATTGAGGTCTATATCACACCTGATAAAGTTTATGAGTTTCTTCCTCGCAATCGTTGGGGGAGGATCTTTTTTGGTACCTTCATTGGCTTTCTCTTTCCTTCTTGCGAATGTGGAATCGTTCCGATTATCAATCGTTTTTTGGAAAAGAAAGTGCCCAGCTACACGGCCGTTCCTTTTCTGGTGACTGCTCCCATTATCAATCCTATCGTTCTTTTAGCCACATATTCTGCCTTTGGCAATTCAATAAAACTTGCCTTCTTGCGAGCTCTGGGAGCTATTGTGATTGCTTTGATTCTGGGGATTTTCCTAGGATTTTTCTGGAAGGAACCCATTCAAAAAGAGAATTCTATTACTTGTCACGAACATGACTTTTCACACTTGAGTCCTGCTAGAAAGGTCTTTCAGGTCTTTATACAGGCTATTGACGAGTTTTTCGATATGGGGCGTTACTTGGTCTTTGGCTGTCTCTTTGCGGCTATCGTGCAGGTCTATGTCCCGACTCGGATCTTGACCTCTATCAGCGCAAGTCCAGTCCTTGCGATTCTCTTGCTCATGTTTCTAGCCTTTCTCCTCTCTCTTTGTAGCGAGGCAGACGCCTTTATCGGCGCTTCTCTCCTCTCGAGCTTCGGCCTAGCGCCAGTCCTTGCTTTTCTGGTCATTGGCCCCATGCTTGATATCAAAAATCTCCTCATGATGAAGCACTATCTCAAAGCGCGTTTCATCTGGCAATTCATGGGCATTGTGACAGTACTTGTCTTGCTTTATTCTTACATGATGGGGGTGATGATATGACTCGATTTTTCATTCTACTAGGCTATTTTGCTCTGACTCTGTATCTGAAGCTATCTGGCAAGCTCAGTCACTACATCAACCTCCACTATTCCTATCTAGTCTATATCTCCATGCTCCTTTCTCTTCTGTTGGCTCTGGTTCAATTCTACATCTGGATCAAGAAAATCAACTCTCACAGCCATTTGGAAAGTCGTCGATCTAGACGAATCAGCATCCTTTTACTGTCACTACCTCTCTTGATTGGAGTTGCCTTTCCGACAGTAAGTTTGGACTCGAGAACTGTATCTGCTAAGGGATACCATTTCCCACTTGCTGAGGGAATCAACACAGCTATTCAGGCAAGTGAAGGCACATCCAGTCAATACCTCAAACCCGATACCAGCACCTATTTTTCCAAATCTGCTTATGAAAAGGAAATGAGGACTACAGCTGATAAATACCTCTCCCAGCAAACCATTCACATCACTGATGAAAACTATATGGAGGTCATGGAAGTTCTCTATGACTATCCTCAAGAGTTTGAAGGAAAGAAAATCGAATTTACAGGCTTTGTCTATAACGATCCTAGCCATCCAGATAGCCAGTTCCTCTTTCGCTTTGGGATCATCCACTGTATCGCAGACTCTGGAGTATATGGACTCCTGACCAAGGGAAACTCACGCCAGTATCCTGACAATACTTGGATCTCCGCTAGGGGAACCCTGACCCTCCATTACCATAAAGAACTCAAACAAAAACTCCCAACACTAGAGGTTGAGAGTTTCACAAAAGTAGACAAACCAGAAAATCCTTATGTCTATCGTGTGTTTTAATAAAAAGTAGCCTTTGCAGGCTACTTTTTATTATTTAGTAAGTTTCTAACCTCTTGAGCACCAATCTGATCGCCTGCCTTTTCAAAAAGAGCGATAGATTGTAAAAAATTTTCATGTGATTCTTCAGGATTTTGTATCGAACCAATCTCTCCTAAACCTCTATAAGCACAAGCTTGGGCAATCAAATCATCTGTTTGCAAAGCTTGTTTTAAGGACTGTTCCATATACATGAATGCTTCTGCTACTTTCCCTAGCTTTAATCGTAAATAACCTTGCTCATAATTGTTAACAGAAGATTTGAGGGTATCCTCTGTAAAAGCTTCTTCAATGACTTTTTGCTCTCTTTCGATATAGAAAAGTGCCGTTTGAAATTCATTCATTTCACGATAAACCATGGCTAACTGATGATAGCCTATATGTTCATTTTCTGGGTCACTTTTAGTTCGTGCTAAGTCAATGTAACGCTGATAGATACTTAAGCACTCGTTGTATTTTTGCTCTTCAAGATAAATATACCCCATCAAATTTAACAAACTAAAATCTGTGCAAGTTTCCAATAAAAAATCAGCTTCAACTAATTTTTTAGCCTCATTAATCTTACCCTCAAACAATAAATCCCATGCTTTATTCATACATTTTCTCCTGCATCTTACGTTGTATAGAAATCTATCGACAAATCGCTATCAGACTCGTATTTTTTCCAGGCTAAACTGAAGCCATAATAATCTTCAAATTCAGGGTGCCAGTCATAATAAAGTGGGACACGACTATACTTTCTCGCTACAACTTCGTCTTCAAATTCTGGAGACTCCCCTGCAGTAATACCAAATTGAAGACCATTTAGTTTCCAAGTATTTCCCCAAACGTTTTCATCCGAGAGAACATTGATCCATCTCGAGGCATCAATATCAAAATCTGCACATAATTCCAGTTCATAGAATCTTCTACAGTTAATCTCTGAAGGCTTAATATAAAGGGCGCTATCAACTTGGTATTTTTTATCTTTGACTTGAATCTGTGTGATTTTCATTGGAATCGGAACTCCATTTAATTCTAACCAGAAATATCCTAAAGGAGTTTTGATACTATAATATGTTTGCTGAGAGTTGGGGTTAGCGTTTTTAGAGCAAACATCTAGAATTCTTCCTAGCTTTTTTAAATTTCTAAAAACGTTTTTCGAAGTGATTGGGTCGAAATGTGAATACCTACGAATGACACGTTTTAACTTTTCAACAGGAAAAGTGATATCCTTTGGTAGGGCATGATACTTCTGTACAACTAAAGCATTTTTTTCAGTATTTTCCTTCCCGACTGGTACAATAACAGCGTGTCCTATATGGATATTTGGGTCATCACAGATATAAGTATAACCATTCCCTCCCTCCTGAAACTCAACCACAACAAGATTTAACTCTTGATCTGGATCAAAGAGAGGCTCTACCTTTTCTACTTCTTGGCGCTCATAAAAAGTAAAGTGATCTCCATCCCCGTCTTCGCCGAAAACCATGAAACTGCCACACTCAGGGCACTTCCACATATAAAATGACGCTTCAGAAATATCATCATAAGAAATTTTATTATGGTCGTCAGCTTTATTTATGATTTCTTCAAACAACTCATCCGAATAAACTGAATAAGCATTTGGATTGGGCGCTCGGTGGTCATTCATTTCTTGCCCACATTTACATGTCCATTTACCCATAAAAAACCTCAGTCGCGGCCTAATTCTTCAAGAAAAAATTGATTTAGAGCTTTCCAGTCTTTCTTTTCCTCACGAACACTTTGAACGTATGCATCCAGCTCTTTGATATTTTTGATGATGTAGTATTGGATCGGCATAATCGGATCAATTTCCATACCTTCAGGTCCCTTTACCTTGATATCAAGCAATCTTGATACATGCTCTTTCATCTCATCAGGAAGCAATTCTTTGACCAAATCGTCAAATAAAATTGGAGGAACAGAATGGTATTTTTCAATCCAACGACAGGCCAAAATAGGACGCAGCGCATAGAAATACTTTTTAGGTTTGATCTTGTCTCCTGAAAGATACTTATTCATTTGAGTTCTAGCAGTATTCAAGTAATGATACAGCATTTTCTTCTCAGAAAAATACTGGTTGGCAAGAGGACGCATGCGCTCGATAAAATCCGTTTGTTGATAGACAATTGGTGACTGTAACCATTCAAACAGTGTAGGATTTGACTTATAAAGGAGTTTTAAAGTCTTGTCTAAATCCCAACCACTCACATCCCAAGTATCGTCAATTGGTAGCTCGATAACATCACGCTGTTCATTTAAACGGAGATAAAAATCTTGCTTGTGTTTGTAGATAAACCGTACATCAAAATCACTATCGGGAGACTCAAAACCCCAAGCACGACTACCAGACTCAATAGCCCATAAAACTCTGACACCATAATCACGCTCAATTTCTGCTAATTTTTCCGGTACCAAAATATTCATTTCTTCTTGCGTTTGCATAATAAAGCCTCGTCTATATTCTGAGCATAAGTAGATGCTAAAATAGGGAATTATGGGAACTGAAAAAGAATTATATTACTCTTTCAAAACTACAATCAAATAAACTAAACCTTCTATAAGCTTATTCAGACGTTTTCTATACATGAGACTCTTGAATGATAAACTCTCCACCCTTCCAGTTTCGAGCAATCTCTTCGTCTTTCTGGAGTTGGTCTACCAGTTCCTCTACGGAGTCAAATTTGACCATATCGCGAACACGGTCCAGCCAGTAGACCATGACTATCTCACCGTAAATATCGTCTGAAAAGTCGAAAATATTGACTTCAAAACGTGGTTCTTCGCCATCAAAGGTAACATTTTTCCCAACGCTCGCCATTCCACGATATCTCTGACGCTGCACTTCCACATCGACTACATAAACACCGTCCGCTGGCATGTAAGTTCGGTCTCTTAGGACCAGATTTGCTGTTGGATAACCGATAGTACGCCCACGAGCATTTCCATGAACGACCATTCCGCGAGATGGGAGCGGAGTGCCGAGCAGATGATTGACTTCCTTGACATCTCCATCAAGAATAGCTTGGCGAATCCGTGTGGAACTAATCTTGCCCTTTTCATCCTCGACCGGAGGAACAATGATGATCTCTCCATCAAAATAATCCTTCAGGTCATCCGCAGTTTTCTTATCAGAGCCAAAAGTATAGTCAAATCCTGCTACAATAATAGCTGGTTTTAAAGCTCGAACATAGGTATCAAAGAATTCTTGACCCGTTAAACTAGCAAATTTGCTACTAAAGTCAAGTAAGAAAAGAGCCTCTACCCCATGCCATTTCATCTTGTGCTCCCGTTCCTCGTGATTGACGATATGGAGCATAAGCTCAGGTTGGTAAGGTTGCAAGGCAAGTTTTGGCGACTCTGTAAAGGTCATCACGACAACTGGCAGATAATCCTTCATAGAAGCCTTACTGGCCACTTCAAAAAGTTTCTGATGCCCCTTGTGGATGCCATCAAAATAACCTAGTACAAGGACTGTATTACCTGGTACTGCAATATCTTTTTCGTTCTTAATAGGTACTGTTGTAATCATGAAACTATTATATCATAGAGAAAGTCTTTTCGCTAAGAGGAAATCCCAAATGTCGTTTTTTGCGCCTGAACTGACCTTAAGAGAAGATTTAGCACTTTAGTTTTAAAAAATAGCACCTCCTAAGAGATGCTATCATTTGGTAACTAGTCTATTGTTTCTTCCAAATCTTTTAATTTAACCGAAACAATCTTAGACACACCTGATTCTTGCATGGTAACTCCATAGATAGAGTCCGCTGCCGCCATCGTCCCCTTACGGTGGGTTACGACGATGAACTGACTATCCTTGTCAAAGCGGTTGAGGTAATCCCCAAAACGTTTGACATTGGCTTCGTCCAGCGCCGCCTCTACCTCGTCCAAGATGACGAAAGGAATGGTCTTAACTCGGATAATGGAGAAGAGCAAAGCCAGAGCTGATAGTGCTTTCTCCCCACCACTCATGAGGTTGAGAGATTGGATTTTCTTACCTGGAGGTTGAACAGAAATCTCCACACCAGCTGTTAAAAGATCGCCCTCAGTCAATATCAAGTCTGCTTGACCTCCGCCAAACATCTGTCTAAAGGTCACTTTAAAGGACTCACGAATAGCTTCAAAGGTTGATTTGAAGCGTTCCTTAACCTCATCATTCATCTCTGTGATGGTGTCAAGAAGAAGGTTTTTCGCAGAAAGAATATCATCTCTCTGACTATTTAGAAATTCCAAGCGGTTATGGACTTCTTCATATTGCTTAATAGCATCCAAATTGACTGGACCCAGTGAGCGAATAGCCTTCTCAAGATCTTTAACCTCTTGCTCCGCCAGATTGAGATTTTCCAGTTCATGAGCCTTTTCTAGAGCCTCATTGTAGCTAATCTGGTACTGGTCTGTCAACTGACCTTGTAGATGGCGCAAGCGTTCGCTGACCTTTTCCTTCTTGGCTTCAGCACGTGTTTGTTTACGAATCCACTCTTCATTCTGCTGGCGAGCCTGATCCAAATGGCTGGCAATATCATCCAGTTGACCCTCGATATCATCCAATTCAAACTGCTTGCGAATCAGACCTTGTTGAAGATTGGTTTTCTGAGTTTTGGCCTCTTCCACCTGCTGGCTTAGTAAATCCGTATCCACTTTCTCAAGATTATCAACTTTTTCTTGGAGAAGACGCTGAATCTCCTCTTGCTCGACATCCAGATTATCCAGTTCCTTACCTAAGCGTTCAATATCAGTCACTTCATACCGCTTTTGTCCTTGCAGTTCTGACTTAAGCAAGCGTGCTTGCGCTACTTGTTCCTGCAAGTTTTGATAGCGTTCTTGAATAGCGTTTTTGTTAGACTTAATCTCTTCAATCTCAGCTTCCAGATTTTGCTTTTCACTGGCGATAGTAGCAAGGCGCTCTTGGCATTTTTCCTTGTCCGCTTGCCAATCTCCTTCAGTAAGGCGATTTAATTCCTCTTCTTGAAGTTTCCAAAGCGTTTCCAGTTCTTCGACCTGCTGATTGGTTTGTTGATAAGCAAGATACAAACCTTGCTCCTGAATACGAGCTTGCTCACCCTGAGATTTGATAGCTTCTAATCTTTCTGCCAATACCGCCATCTCATCTTGCAAGGACTTCAAACTCGCTTCTTCTGACCGCAAGTCAGCTTCTTCTTCAGCAATTTCTTTTTGTAATTGCTCCAGTTCTGGCTTGATGAAAATACTGTTGTTTTGACGATTGGCACCCCCCGCGTAGGAACCACCTGTACGCAACTCTGTCCCATCCAGTGTCACCATACGAACCTGATAACGAACTTGGCGGGCTGCGGCACGCGCATGTTCTACAGTATCAAAGATAGCCGTCGTAGCAAGCAAGTTCTTGAAAATGGCTTCTAGTCTCTTGTCAAACGACACCAACTCATCTGCCATGCCCAGAAATCCTGGACTTGCAGCGATAGCGTCTTGATTCTGACTAGATATTGTACGCGCCTTAATCGTTGTCAAAGGAAGGAAGGTCGCACGACCAGCTCTGTTACGTTTGAGGAAATCAATCGCCTTGGTTGCCGCGTTTTCATCTTCTACGATGATATGCTGACTGCTAGCTCCAAGTGCAATCTCCAAAGCAGTTTGATAATGCACATCAAAGGTCAAATGTTCACTGACTGCACCAATGATCCCACCAAGACGGTCTTTTTCTTGGAGAACACTCTTAACACCCGCGTAAAAGTTGCTATGATTTTTAAGGATATTTTCCAAACTTTGGGCTCGAGCCTGCTTGTTTTTGAGACTATCCAGACGGTCAAAGAGTTGACTCTGCTGGGCTTGGTAAGAAACTTTCTGCTCCTCTTGTTCCTTGGCACTAGCTTGGTAGTCTACCAATAATTTCTGAACTTTCTCCTTGGCAGTTTCAAGCTCAGCCTGCTGTTGACTGGCCTTCTCTTTAGCTGTAGCCAGTTGTTCTTTCAATTTCTCAAGTTGATCTGCTTGTTTTTGAGAGAGTTGACGGCTGTTTTCCAACTCATTCTCGATGCGGGTCAGTTGGTTTGAGACATCCGCTTCTTCTTGTAAAAGCGCAACAAAACGTTCACGCAGGAGCTCAATCATTTGGTCAGGATCATCTGAAAAAGCCAACAACTCCGCTTCTAAACGATTGAGTTCCTTGTTATTTTCAGCTAGACTTTCCTCTAACTGTTCCAAGTTCGCTTCTTTTTCAGCTTTTTCCTTACTTAGAGCCTTTCTTTTGTCTTCCAAAGTCGCCAAACGGGCTTGTGCTTCTTGTTGATTAAGGGCAACTTGCTCGGATTCCAGTTTTGATAGGGCTAGTTTTCGCTCTAAGTCACTAATCAAACTAGTCAAATCCATCAAACTTCCTTGATCCTTGGCCATTTCAGCTTGGAGATCCTGGCGTTTCTTTTTAAGGCTTTGATTTTCCTCTTCTAACTCTTCACGCTTTTGGTAATAGCTAGTCAAGAGTTCCTGAACCTGCGTTAGCTCTTCTTCTGTTAGCTCTAGTTCAGTCTTGTTTTCCTTGATTTGGGCAACTAGTACATCCAGGTAAATTGCCTTGCGTTGACTATCCAAGTCTAGAAACTTGCGAGCATTCTCGGCTTGTTTTGCAAGGGGCTTGATTTGATTATCCAACTCATAGATAATGTCTTCTAAGCGGTCGAGATTGTCTTGAGTTTGTTGCAGTTTGCTTTCTGTTTCTTTTCGACGAGTCTTGTATTTCAGAACACCCGCAGCTTCTTCAAAAATAGCACGACGTTCTTCGGGCTTGGAGTTAAAAATTTCCTCAACCTTCCCTTGGGAAATGATGGAGAAGGAATCCCGTCCCAAACCAGTATCCAAGAAGAGGTCATGGATATCACGCAAGCGCACTTTCTTGCCGTCAATTCGATACTCGCTATCCCCACTACGATAGATATGGCGTTCTACCTTAATGACTTGCCCTGCATCCTTGATAAAGCCATCTTCATTGTCCAAGGTCACGATAACAGAGGCATAATTGAGTGGTTTGCGACTTTCTGTTCCAGCAAAGATAACGTCAGGCATCTTACCACCACGAAGGCTCTTAATACTGGACTCCCCCAAGGCCCATCGTAGACTTTCTGTGATATTTGACTTCCCAGAACCATTGGGCCCAACGACAGCTGTCACACCTTGGTCAAAGACTACCCTGGTCTTGTCAGCAAAGGACTTGAATCCCTGGATCTCAATTTCCTTTAAATACATGAATCAAGCCCTTTCTCAACGGCATTTTTTGCGGCCTCTTGCTCTGCCAATTTTTTAGAACGGCCTTGACCTTTTCCGATACTCTTGCCCTCAACCAGAACTTCTACATCAAAAACCTTATCATGAGCAGGTCCCGTTTCAGAGGTCACCTGGTAGCGAATATCCACATCTCCATTGACTTGGAGCAACTCTTGCAAGTGTGTCTTGTAATCCTTAATCATTTCAAAGTCACCTGCTTCAACCTTGGGGATCATGACTTGATAGATAAACTCTTTTACCCTAGCAACATCCTTGTCTAAAAGCAACGCTCCCAAAAAGGCTTCAAAGGCATCTCCAAGAATGGTGTCACGATTGCGCCCACCAGACTTTTCTTCCCCTTTCCCCAGCTTGATAAACTGATCAAACTGACAATCACGCGCAAAACCAGCCAAACTCTCCTCACGGACAATCATGGCACGGAGTTTAGACAAATCTCCCTCTGGTTTCTTAGGATATTTTTTATACAGGTATTCTGAAATCAATAATTGCAGAACAGCGTCTCCTAAAAATTCCAAGCGCTCATTGTGTGAAATTTTTAAGAGGCGGTGCTCATTGGCATAACTCGTATGAGTAAAGGCCATTTCTAGTAGTTTTTTATCTGCAAATTCAATTGCAAAACGCTTCTTTAGTACAGTTTGTAATTCTTTCATACCAACCTCTTTCTAACTGATAACAGTCTCTTTTATTATATCAAAAAAAGCCCCCTGAGTCACTTTAAAACGGGACTAGAGGGGATTTGAGCATTTTTTAGAATAAAATTTTTAATTTTAGGGGCAAATTTGGGGCGAGATAAAGAAAAAGCCTTATTTAAGGCTTTCTTAGACTGTTTACATCCACCCTGAGGGAATCGAACCCCCATCTCAAGAACCGGAATCTTACGTGATATCCATTACACTAAGGGTGGAAACTTGCTTTATTATAACAGAAATTTGCTCTAATAACAAGTTTTTTATGGGTAGACTAACCATCCATTAATGGGAAGCATCTCCATTCCAGATAGAGTTTTTCACGATAACATAATCAACGTGTTTAAGGTCAGCAAGCCTGCGTCCACCTGCGTAGGAAATAGCACTTTGCAAGTCTTGCTCCATTTCAGTAAGGGTGTCTTGCAAATGCCCTTTGGCAGGAAGCAAAATGCGTTTACCTTCCACATTTTTATATGCTCCTTTTTGGTATTGAGAAGCTGAACCATAGTATTCTTTGAACTGTTCCCCATCAACTTCGATTGTCTTCCCTGGACTTTCGATGTGTCCTGCAAAGAGGGAACCAATCATGACCATGCTGGCACCGAAACGGATAGACTTGGCAATATCACCATGAGTACGAATCCCACCATCAGCAATGATCGGTTTACGAGCTGCTTTAGCACACCAACGGAGGGCAGCCAATTGCCAACCACCTGTACCAAAACCAGTCTTGACCTTAGTAATACAAACCTTACCAGGACCGATTCCAACCTTAGTAGCATCCGCTCCGGCATTTTCCAATTCGCGCACAGCTTCTGGTGTTCCAACGTTACCAGCAATGACAAAAGTATCCGGCAATTCTTTCTTGATGTGCTGAATCATAGAAATCACGCTATCCGCATGACCGTGAGCAATATCAATCGTGATATACTCAGGAGCATCAGCCCTGAGCTGGCTAACAAAGTCATACTCGTAATCCTTGACACCAACAGAAATGGAAGCAATGAGCCCTTGATCGTGCATACGTTTGATAAAAGGAATGCGCCCCGCTTCATCAAAACGGTGCATAATGTAAAAGTAACCGCCTTTAGCAAGTTGCTCTGCTACGTTCTCATCCAAAATCGTCTGCATATTTGCTGGCACAACAGGTAGTTTAAAAGTGTGTTTTCCAAACGTAATACTTGTATCCGCTTCTGAACGGCTTTTAATGACACATTTATTAGGGATCAACTGAATATCTTCGTAATCAAAAATTGGAAATTCATTTAACATATCGATGTCTCGTTTCTTTTATAATGACCTACCTATGCTTGCGCACCCCTACGTCTTTTCTGACGTTTCCTTGATTTATTATAAACCAAAGTACAGTTTTTGTCAAATATTTTCAATAATCAAATTATATTGTTCGGAAATTACTTGTATAAATAGCAAAAAAGCGAAGAGATTACTTTCTCCCCACTTCTTCATCAATAATCGCTTTAAAATTTTCTTCTGAATTTTCCATCATTTTACAAAATGCACTATAGGATGAGGCATTCTGAGGGATTTGGATAGACCACTTCTTCAATTGAGCTCCATAGCCAGCTAGTTTTCCTATTTCACTATTTACTGACTGCTCCATACTAGGAAAAATCAGTCCAGCTTTCTCAGATTTTAAGATATAAGAATAGGAAATCAATTGGAACAAGTCCTCACGGTTAATCCCTCTTTCAGTGAACTCCAGTTTCTTATATTTTGCATCTAGAACAATCTTTCGTTCTCTGTCATAAAAATCTGGATATACTTTTCGTTTCCCAACAGAAAATACTGAAATTCCGTCCGCCTTATCTTTATTTCGTGGATGGATGAAACCTTTTGGCAACAAACTGTAAACATACTCTTCCCAAAGCCAGGCAACATCAAAGAGAATACCATGTACCTTTTGGGCTTGAGGTCCAAGACCATGCTTTTCTCTACTCAGAATCATCAAGCAGAGTTCCTGTAATTTTCTATACTCTCTAAAATAGGCGTGTCGGATGGGTTTGATTTTATTCATTCTGATAATCTTGGCACGATCAGCTAGTTTATAAGATGAGGTTACACGAGTAATTTCTGTCATATTTTCACGATTGCTATCGAGCAGAACTCCGAAACTTTTCTGATTCTTTATGTACTCAATCGTATGCCGAATCAATTGCATGAGTGGATTATCATAGGTGAACTCTCTCGTTGTGTAGGCAACATTTCCCATAAAAGGAACATTTCTCTTAAGATGATTTCCAACATCTAGTACACCCTTCACATGACTATCGTTATGGAAAAATCGCTGGTATTCCTTATAAAGACCTTTTCGGAGAGTAGCTTGCAGATATTTTGGAAAGAGGTAAACCAAGAGTTGATAGAGCTTATCCTCTTGAGATAGACCAACATCCAAACTAGTCAGATTAATATTGAGAACCTTTTGTAAGAGATAATGCAAAAAGTGGTCGTTACTTCCATCAGAAAAACGAGAGGAAATCGTTAATCTTTCCTGACCATATCCAAGAAAACCAATCACATTACCTGTCTTGATTTTCGGATTAACTGTTTCCAAAATCTTTTGGTCCTTGTCTAAATCAGGAGAATTCATCAAATCATTTGGAAAAATAAAAATATTGTCCTCTCGAGAAAGGTTATCTAGGGTTCTATCAAGAAGGGCTTGACTTAGTTTGGGATATTCTGTAACAAAGTTTTCTTTAGCAATTCTATGCTGATTATCAGTTATCCGCATCATCTTCACCAGTATCTTGCTGATCTGTTTGCTCGTTACTTATCAGATCAAATGCTATTTTTAATGTTTCAAGAGTTTCAGTCTCTTCATAAGAACCTCGTAAGTAATCTTCCAAAAGCGGTTTGAGGTAATCAGACCAGAGTAATTCATAATCATAATCCAATTCTTTTAAATTACGGAAATAACTTGGTCCGATATGATAATGACTGTTTAGCTCCTGAACGTTTTCGATAGCAGCGTTCAAGTTTCTTAAACGTTTTTTCGCTTCCTCCTCATGTCCATCTAGTTCGTTATCAAGAATGTATAACTGGCTTTCAGCAGTAACTTCAACAAAACGGAAACGACGACGCATAGCAAAATCAAAGGTATCTACTGAACGGTCAATATCATTCATTGTTCCGATGATGTAGACATTCTCAGGAATATAAAATTTGTCATCCGTCTCATGTAAATTAGCATACTGGGTGGAAACACTCCCCTTTTCACCACGATAACCAGGGTCAATAGAGAAAAAGAGTTCCCCAAAAATCTTAGAAATCTCACCACGGTTGATTTCATCGATGATGAAGACGAATTTCTTGTCTGTGTCAATTTCTGTTGGAGAAATATAATCTTTCAGACCAAATCTTTTCTTTAAAGTTTCTAAGACTTTTTTTCCTTGATTACGATAATAGGGCTGTTTCAGATATTTTCCATCTTTATAGAGTTCATAAACATAAGATTTTGTTAAGCAAGTTCCTTGGGCTTTAGTTTCATAATTGATATTAAAATTATTTCTACTATTTACTGTGAGATAGGAAAATTCTGTCAAATATTCTTTTTCATCTCTACTATTTACATATTCAAGATAAAGATCCCACGCTTCCTCAAAATTATCTTGTCCTCCAGTTTTCTGAGCTTCTTTCGCTCTCTGACAGAACTTCTTAAAAATACCGTCCTGTAAGCCAAAGTTAATCTGTCCATCATTTACCAGGATTGGTCTCAACCCCTCTACAAAATCCATATAATCATAGGAAGGGTGAAACTGTACAAATTCGATTTGGCCTTCGTTGCCATCCGTTAATTCTTTAGCAATTTCTTTAGCAAGATAAGTTTTTCCTGTGCCAGGAGCACCTCGAAGAATGAGGTTTTTGGATTGTAGTAGAGTTTGACTCAATGGATGATAAACCTTATATTCTGCAGACATTTTTTCTTCTTTCTTTTCTTTATCGTCTAGAAATTGTGTTGAATATTCAAATAAAATACTTCCCAACAATGATGGTTCCAGCTCAGGATATTTTTGCAATACGTGTTGACAAATCTCATGATTCTGAAGATAAGGTCCCCCTTGATTTTTTTGAGGAAGTAACTTGTTCCAGAATCTCTTTTGACTATTAAGATTTACACCTAAGAAAGGATATCCCTCAGAATAGATACAAAGCAGTTTTGTAACAACTGCAGAACGCCCAATAAACTCATTCTTTGACTTTTTAATGTCAAAAATAGGATTATTGAAATCCAACTTTCTACCAGCTTGGATAATCTCATACAAATCCGATTTTAATTTGTTAAATCGGTCTTCTAGTTCTGATTCTGGAATGATTTTATTAGCTTGATTCTTATAGCTTTTCGTATCCTCATTCCAATAAATACCAAATTTTGAAGAACCTCCTCCACCAATTCCCATAAATAATGATTGGTACTTTCCAGTCTCAAGAGCATAGCAAAATGAGTTGTTTTGCGCCCTCTTTCCAATAACATAATCATCAATAGACATGGTTAAAATTCTATCAAGTGGCCACTCTTTAAGAAATTCTTCACGTAATTGTTCATTGTAAATACTATATTTAGATGCATCTTCTCTTAATCTTATTTTATTTTCTTGGTACCAATCATAAAAATCTTCCAAACTGACTTTTCTTTTCAGCATCAATCTTACTCCTTTTATAATAATGTTCGAATAAAAAAACTATATATTTCACATATAGAATATCATATCTATATAAAAAAGAAAAGAAATTCTAAAAAAAAGCCCAGCGTTAGGAGCTTCAATGTCTCTTAACACTAGACTTCTTTTCAATATTAATAATACTCACCCTGACGGTAATCCCATGAGTTAAAGGTATCTGACAGGTGCATCATGATTTTATCAATGTCAAGCCCTTTGCGGATAACAACTGGAGCTGGTGAGATTGAACGGTCTCCTCCTTGTTCTGGGATGAGCTTACCATCTTTATCAACCATAGACACCATAACACCTTGCTCGTAGCGAGTTTCGATTGTTTTGTCCGGTTGGATGGATGCCACGTAGTCGTCTGCCTCGATGACAAGGTCCACTGCTCCTTCTATACGTTCTCCGATACCTTCCACCTTACCGCGGTTTCCTTTTCCAGATGGGTTAGCTGATGAGGCGTAGACCATTTTACCTTCTTCCCAAAGTTTGCCAGCCAGTTGTTCACCAGCTTTACCAAACTTGATGACAAAACAGCTAGTACCACGCACGTCAGTCATAAGTTCTTCACGGCCATCCCCATAAGCTTTGAGTTTCTCAAAGGCTTCTGGTTTCCATGGAAGGATACAACCGAGGAGAATGTCTTCGTCCCAATGTTTTTGGTAGAAGGCTTCAATTTCTGGGTTGAGTTGTGCTAAAGCGCGAAGCTCATCCATGCTACCACAAAGTACAACACCTGGTTTGTTACGGTTACGCTCTTTGGCTTCAAATTTGCGTTCAAGACCTGCCTTATCGCTCGTCATGATAATGTAACCAACTTTTGTAGGGCATACAATGCACCCACCCTCACCTTTTAAAATGTCATAGCCTTCTTGTGAAAGTGTTCCGTTCCATTGAATGTGTTTTGTCATAGTTCTATTTCCTTTTCTATTTTTCTTCTAGTCCTGCCAGTAGGCTGGTCGTTGTTTTTCATAGGCAGCAATCAAGTCTTCATACTGCAAGGTAATACCGATATCATCCAAACCATTTAATAGCTTGTGTTTCCATTCGCTATCAATTTCGAAAGTGAATTCTCCAACTGGTGAGATGATTTTTTGTTGTTCCAAGTCCACAGTTACCTGGTCGGTCGGTTTGAGTTGGGCTAGTTTCTCTCTAACCTCTCTGGGCTGAACAATAGGCAACATGCCATTATTGAGTTCATTATTGTAATGAATGTCCCCGAAAGATCCTGCAATCACGACCTTAAAACCATAGTCGGCTAGAGCCCAAGCTGCGTGTTCCCTCGAAGAGCCTGCGCCAAAGTTATCCCCTGAGATAAGGATACTGGCTTTACGATATTCAGGCCGGTTAAAGACAAAGTCTGGATCCTCAGTATAGTTATCGTCCAGATAACGCCAAGCATACATGAGGTACTTACCAAAGCCTTTTTTATCAATCAACTTGAGAAACTGCTTGGGTAGGATTTGGTCGGTGTCAATGTTATCATTCATGAGAGGAACGGTCGTTCCCGTATAAACTGTAAATTTCTCCATATCCTCTCCTTACTGGGCCTCTGGCATTTTTCGAACATCTACGAAACGCCCTGCGATAGCTGCCGCCGCTGCCATGGCTGGACTGCAGAGATGGGTTTTAGCACCAAATCCTTGTCTGTCTTCAAAGTTGCGGTTACTGGTTGAGGCACAATGGACACCATCAGGAACCTTGTCCGGATTCATCCCAAGGCACATAGAGCAACCTGGGTCTCTCCACTCAAAGCCAGCATCTAAGAAGACCTTATCCAAGCCCAACTTCTCCGCAGCTCGTTTGACAGGACGAGAGCCTGGAACCACGATAGCCGTTAAGTTAGGAGCTATTTTCTTCCCTTTGACAAATCGCGCAGCCAGTTGCAAGTCACTGAGACGAGCATTGGTACAAGAGCCAATAAAAATATAACCTAGTTCAATATCCGCTGGCTTTTGACCAGGCTCCAAGTCCATGTAATGATAAGCACGCTCATCGTTCATATCCTTGATTTCTGGGAAGCTACTGTCAAAGTCGACGCCCATAGCAGGATTGGTTCCCCAGGTCACCATAGGAGCCAAGTCTGAGACATCCATCCGGATAACTTTATCATAAACAGCATCATCATCGCTGACAAGCGTCTTCCAGTCAGCAACCGCCTCCTCGAAAGCCTCGGGAACGCATTCCCGTCCCTTGAGATAGTCATAGGTGGTCTGATCTGGATTCATGATTCCCATCTTGGAGCCAAACTCGATGGACATATTGCAGATGGTCATTCTCTCTTCCATGGTCAGTGCATCAATTGCTTGCCCACGATATTCCACCACATAGCCAACACCACAAGCAACGCCGTACTTGGCAATTAAGGCGAGAATGTAATCCTTAGAATAAACTCCTTTTTGAGGAACACCAGTGAATTCTACCAGCATTTTCTTGGGTTTGACCTGCCAGAGGGTCTGGGTAGCAAAGACATGCTCGACCTCACTGGTCCCAATCCCAAAAGCGATAGCTCCGAAAGCTCCGTGAGTAGCTGTGTGGCTGTCTCCACAGACGATGAATTTTCCTGGTTGCGTCCGTCCTGTTTCTGGACCAACCATATGAACGATTCCTTGCTTTTCAGAACCGTGGGCTGCATGTTCAATCCCAAACTCCTCAACATTTTCAGCAAGCTTATCAATTTGAGCCTTGGAAATCACATCTCGAATATCGTAGATATTGACCGTTGGGACATTGTGGTCAAAGGTCCCAAATGTCAAGTCTGGTCGTCTCAATCTGCGGCCTGCATCTCGTAATCCTTGAAAAGCTTGGGGACTTGTCACTTCATGAATATAGTGCTGGTCCACATACATGAGTTGGGGCTGCCCTTCTTCTCCTGTGATGACATGACGGTCCCATAATTTATCAAAAATCGATTTTCCTGCCATCCATTACCTCCAAATAAAATATAAGGCTACTAGTGTGGTCACCATCCCGAGAAACCAAACTGTTTTAAAATACCATTTTCTAGTCTTGTGGTGAAAGATGGTTCCTGCCAACCAGGCACCAAAACCACCACAAGTAAAGGCTAAAATGAGTAAGATTTTCTCTGGGACGCGCCAAGCACCTCTTCTTGCCTTGGATTTGTCAATGCCATAAATCAAGAAAATCAGCAAATTCCAAATCAAGAAGGCAAGCGTGATTCCTTCATTTATCTTCATAATCTTTCAATGATGGCTTCTGTCATTTCCTTGGTCGAAGCCGGTCCTCCAATATCTCTTGTTAAAATGCCAGCCGCTAAACTAGCTTCAACAGCATGTTCGATACGCTCTGCATTCTCATAACGTCCGAAACTATCTCTCAACATCATGGCAACTGACAAAATCATAGAAATAGGATTGGCAATTCCTTGACCTGCAATATCAGGAGCTGAACCGTGAATGGGCTCATAGAGACTTGGTCCATTTTCAGAATGACTGGCTGATGGCATGACTCCAAGCGTGCCAGATAGAACGCTTGATTCATCAGATAAGATATCTCCAAAAAGATTCTCTGTCACGATGACATCGAACTTAGCAGGATTGGTAATCATGAGCATGGCAGCTGAGTCCACCAACTGGTGCTCCAAGGTTACATCTGGAAAATCTTGCGCGACTTCCTCAACTACTCTGCGCCAGAGTTTTGATGTCGCTAGAACATTTTGCTTATCGATACTAGTAACGATTTTTCTCCGACTTCTTGCGATTTCAAATGCCTTGCGAATAATCCGCTCTACTTCCTCATAGCTATAGTCGTTGATATCACGCGCTTTTCGCTCTTCAAGGATATGATCTCCAAAGTAAATTCCACCTGTCAACTCACGCACCACGACAAAGTCTACACCAGCAATTCGTTCAGGTTTGAGAGGTGACAAATGCTTAAGACTGTCAAAGATTTTTACAGGTCGAATATTGGCATAGAGATTGAGTTCCTTACGAAGAGCTAGCAAGCCTTGTTCAGGCCGAATCGCTGCCCTATCATACTGGGGACTACCGATAGCTGCTAAGAGAATAGCATCTGCTTCTCTACATGCCTTGAGGGTTTCATCAGGTAAGGGATGCCCCACAGCATCAATACCCGCACCTCCAAAGGGGCATCTGTCTATCTCATAGTCAAATCCTGTTTTTGAAGCTAGAGCTTCCAGAACCGCTAAACCAGCTTCCATGATTTCTGGACCGATTCCATCCCCTGCTAGAGCTACTATTTTCTTTGTCATAGCCTTCTCCTTTACACACTAGGCATGTCTCGGTAGGAAACGCTGCGCCCCATCTCACCTGCATTCTCTTTTTGAACAAAGGTATTAGCATTGATATAGGCAATAGCGGAAGCCTTCAGTACATCGAAATCAAGACCTGCTGCGTTAAAGATAGTCTCTGTATCTCTGTTTTCAACAGTGACCAAGACCCGAGCCTGGGCATCAATTCCATCTGTCACCGCGTCAATAGTATAGGACACCAAACGAACAGATTGGTTAAAGAACTTATCGATAGCGTTAAAGATCGCTTCAACAGAGCCTTGCCCTGTTGCATTAAATTCGACTTTCTCACCATCCATATTGGCTAGACTAACGAGCGCTTCAATTTCATTGTCTGCATGGGTTTGAAGTTGCAAATCATCAAAGTGGAAGCCTTCTGGATTTTCAACCATGGTTCCAGCTACCAGAGCTCGAATATCTGCATCTGTGATTTCTTGTTTCTTGTCGGCTAGTGCCTTGAACTTATCAAAGAGTGGTTTGATATCCTCTTCTGTAAAATCTAGGGCCAGTTCTCTTAGTTTTTCAACAAAGGCATGGCGACCTGACAATTTTCCAAGCGGAAGACTATTACTCTTAACACCGACCAATTCAGGTGTGATGATCTCATAAGTGAGAGGATTTTTAAGGACTCCATCTTGGTGAATACCAGACTCGTGAGAGAAGGCATTACCACCAACCACGGCCTTGTTTTTAGGAACTGGAATACCAGAGAAGCGAGAAACCATTTCTGACGTATTGATTGTCTCGTTTAGAATAATGCTTGTCTCGACTTGGTAGTAATCTTGGCGAATATTGAGAGCCACTGCAATTTCTTCAAGCGCAGCATTCCCAGCTCGCTCCCCAATACCATTGATAGTCCCTTCGACACGTCCTGCACCGTTCTTGACAGCAGAAAGGCTGTTAGCCACTGCCATTCCAAGGTCGTCATGACAGTGAGGTGAATAGATAATCTGACGATCGGTCTTGATATTCTCAATCAAATGTTTGAAAATAGCGCCGTACTCTTCTGGCGTGGTAAATCCAACCGTGTCTGGGATATTGATATAAGACGCCCCTGCATCGACTGCTGTTTGAACGACTTGCAAGAGGAAATCCAACTCTGTTCTAGTCGCATCTTCAGGAGAAAATTCGACGATTTCAAACTTAGAACGTGCGTAAGAAACATGCTCCTTAATAGCTTCTAAAATCTCTTCCTTGCTCTTATTGAGCTTATACTTGCGGTGAATCGGACTAGTAGCGATAAAGACATGAACCTGTGGATACTTGGCATCCTTAAGCGCCTCGTAACAAGCATCAATATCAGACTTGACAGAGCGTGCTAGACCAGTTACCGCCGTTTTCTTCAAGACTTTAGCAATCTCCTGCACTGCCTTAAATGAGTCTGGACTAGCAGCTGGAAAACCAGCTTCGATGGCTGAAATGCCCCACTTCTCCAGCTGCCTTGCAATGGCAATTTTTTCCTTGATTGAAAAGTTAACGCCAGGTGTCTGCTCTCCATCTCGAAGGCTGGTATCTAGAAATTCAACTGTTCGCATAAGATTTCCCCTTTTCCAAATATGGTTTTAAAAAAACATCTCGCTCGGAAACCCAAGCGAGATGTTGATTTACTCCCGCTTGGTAAGCCAAACAGGACTAATGCTTTTGCACTAGCCCGAGTACCTCAACAACAAAGCAAATTGATTAAACTTAGCTGTTTTCATGTTTGACTTTCTCCTTCGTTTGATATCTTGTTTAGTATTTTAGCATAGCTAAAAACACTTGTCAATAAAAAATCCATTATTTTCTGAAAATTTCTTCAGTAAAGAATATTTTGCTAATTGAAAGTATTTGAAAACACAAGGGAATTTCCTTACTTTTTCAAAGTCAAATTCCAACTGATTTCTAGCAAGTCTAGAACGTCATCATCAGATAAACTATCATCAAGAGCAAGACTAATCCAGTAGCGTTTGTTCATATGAAAGGCAGGATAAATGCCCTTTTGTGAAAGCAAGTCAGCTACTTGGTCATGTTTGAGGTTGACAGCTTCGACTAGACCTTCTCTCCCCTTATCTAGCCTATCCCAAGGAATTCTCATTAAAACAGCATACCACTTTTTACTGTCTTCATGGCGTAATACAGCTGTATCAGGCGATTTTTCCCATAGATATTCCAACTGATTACCATACTTTTCTTGAACTTGATCCATGATGCGCTTAGTCTGAGGGCAGATAAAATCCTGCACGTCAAAACAGGCCTTCCGAATCTGATAGAGAATCTCCAGACAAGCTTGACGGACACTTCCTACAAAAGTCCCTCTCATGCTTTCCATATGGACTTGAGGATAAAGGTCACCAGTCTCCTGATCAAAAACTTGAAAGCTCACATTATCCGTAGTGATGGATACTTTCATGACAAAGTCTCCATCCAAAATCTGGAAACTGTAGGTCCAGACTCCCTCATTTTCTATAAAACCGTGGGCACTGGCTTTTTCTTGATTAAACTGATAGGATTTAAAAATTTCAAACATAAGTGAAAACTGCTACCCAAAGCTAGCAGTTCCTTTCTATTTTTTAAAATACAACCTTAGTACCGTGAAGTTGTGTCACACCCAGCTGTTCGATAAAGGTTTGACGGTTGTCCAAGTCAATCCCCCCACCTGGTAGAATTTCAATTTTACCAGCTGCATGTTCCAAAATTCTGTGATAGTGAGCGAAACGTTTTTCTAGCGAGTCTCCAGACACACCAGCACGAGTTAGGATACGAGTGACACCAGCTTGGCTGAGCCAGTCAATGGCATCCAACTGGTCTTCATCGCTTAATTCATCAAAGGCCATGTGAAAGACAATTTCCATTCCTTTAGATGCAGCAATCAGCTTCTCAAGATTAGCCTTATCCAACTTCTTATCAGCAGTTAATGCTCCAAAAACGACTCCTTGACTTCCAGCCTGCGCAGTCAAATGAATATCTTCTAACATGATTGCAATTTCAAGATCAGTATAGACAAAGTCGCCACCACGGGGACGAATCATGGTCATAATGGTCGTATCGTAGTTAGCTGCCAGTTCAACCGCTGCCTTGGTCACTCCATAGCTAGGTGTTGTTCCTCCTACTGCTAGATTGTCACAAAGTTCGATTCGACGAGCTCCAGCCTGCATCGCTTTTTCAAGCAAGGTCACATTTTCAGCACAAAATTCGTAAATCATTTGATTCTCCTTGATGTTTTCTTTAAATTTATTATATCATATTATTTTAAATATGCTTTCATTTTTATCAAGGCAAATAACTACTATTTTTATCTATTCTTTGTCAGGAATGACTTTAAAGAGATAGTAGGTGATAAAGATAGTCAAGGCTCCCAGACCGATTTTGACTGGTAAAAGAGGAGCAAAATAAATAGAAATTCCCATCAAGATATAGATAGATACGATGATTTTTTTCTTTCGTTCTCGCGCAATAGACTTGGTTTCCCGAAAGTCAGCTACATAGGTCTGATAAAGCTTTGTATGATAAAGCCAGTCTTCAAAACGCTTAGAAGATTTTGAAAAGCAAGCGATAGCTAACAAAAGAAAGGGAGTTGTTGGCAAAAGTGGTAGGACAACTCCAATGACAGCTAAAGCCAGTGAAATAAAGCCAATACAGAGATAAATGATACGCATGATTTCTCCTAGATAAATTACTCTTCCTCTAGTTTCGCACACAAGGGGGAAATTTGTCAAGCTCCAACCAAAAAGAGCCTGAAAATCATTTTCAGGACTCTTCATTTTACTTAATTTTTTCCTCTTCGTAGTCGCCATTACTACATACAACCTGCTTACCACCACCACGGACTTTTTTCTCCACAAGAAAATGTCCGCATTTTGGACAGTCACGGCCAATTGGTTTGTCCCAGGAAGTAAATTCACATTCTGGATAGCGATTGCAACCATAGAAGATACGATTGCGCTTGGTTTTGCGTTCGATGATTTGTCCTTGATGACAGCTTGGACACTCGACTCCAATCTCTTTGACAATTGCTTGTGTGTGACGGCAGTCTGGGAAATTGCTACATGCATAGAATTTACCAAAACGGCCTAGCTTAATCACCATTGGACTACCACAGACTTCACAGTCAAATCCAGCTGGCTCATCCTTGATCTGAATTTTTTCCATTTCAGCTTCAGCCTTGGCTACATCTTTGGAGAATGGTTTGTAAAAGGCGTCAATGACCCGTTGCCACTGCTCTTTTCCAACCTCGACATCATCCAGTTTTCCTTCCATTTCAGCTGTGAAGGTCACATTGACGATGTCTGGGAAGTATTCAACGATGAGCTTGTTAACAATTTCTCCCAATTCTGTTGGTTCAAATCGTTTGGATGCCAGACGAACATAATAGCGTTTCTGGATGGTTTCAATGGTGGGAGCATAGGTTGACGGACGTCCAACTCCATTTTCTTCCAAGGTCTTGATAAGAGTCGCTTCAGAATAGCGTGCAGGTGGTTGGGTGAAATGTTGTTCTGGCTTGCTATTGACCTGTTTGACCACATCTCCAACAGCCATATCTGGCAACATTTTGTTCTTGTCAGAGTCGTTGTAGATAGCAAGATATCCATCAAACTTAACTTGGCTTCCATTTGCCGCAAACTGAACCCCATTTTGAGAGAGCTTAACAGCCATGGTATCAAAGATAGCGCCTGTCATCTGGCTAGCCACAAAACGGTTCCAGATAAGGGTATAGAGCTTGAGCTGGTCTTTGTCCAAGTACTTAGCGATACTTTCAGGTGTGTTAAAGACACTAGATGGACGAATGGCTTCGTGGGCATCCTGAGCACCTGAGGCATTCTTGACCCTGCTACCATGCTTGGAATACTTGCTACCAAAACGGTCGTTAATGTAGCTTGCCGCTTCGTTCTGAGCCACAGGACTGATACGAGTCGAGTCTGTACGCATATAGGTAATCAAACCTTGCACGCCTGATCCGATATTGATCCCTTCATAGAGCTGTTGGGCCACCATCATAGTCTTTCGAGTACGGAAATTGATTTTGTTAGCAGCATCCATCTGCATGGTTGAAGTTGTATAAGGTAGGGGCGCATTGCGTTTGCGTTCTTTCTTATCTACCTGGTCTACTGTGAAATCTTTACTAGTCAAATGGGACAAGACTTCTTTGACTTCTTCATTAGTGGTCAATTTCATCTTTTTGCCATTCATACCATAGAAAGAAGCCTGAAATTGCTTGGTACCCTTCTTAAAGACACCATCAATTGTCCAGTATTCTTCCGGTTGGAAGGCATTGATCTCATTTTCACGGTCAATGATGAGCTTAAGAGCAACAGACTGCACGCGTCCTGCTGATAAGCCCTTCTTGACCTTTTTCCACAAAATTGGCGAAATCGAATACCCCACCAAGCGGTCTAAGACACGACGAGCTTGTTGGGCGTCGACCAAGTCCATGTCAATCTTGCGAGGCTCTTTAAAGGCATTTTTCACTGCGTCCTTGGTGATTTCATTAAAAACCACACGGTTGGCATCATTCTCATCCAAATCAAGGATATGAGCTAAATGCCAGGAAATTGCTTCTCCTTCACGGTCCGGGTCACTCGCAAGAAAGACTTTATTGGACTTTTTAGCTTCTTTTTTCAAGTCATTAATGAGAGGGCCTTTTCCACGGATATTGATATATTGCGGTTCATAGTTGTTTTCAATGTCGACCGACATACTGGATTTTTTCAAATCACGGATATGCCCGACACTGGCTAAAACCTTGTAATTTCTGCCTAAATATTTCTCAATCGTTTTCGCCTTGGCAGGCGACTCTACGATGACTAGATTTTTTTTAACTGTTGATTTTTTCTTCTTTGTTGCCGTAGCCACACTATCACACCTTTTCAAAGTAATAAACTTTATAAAGTGTAAACCATTTTTCTATAGCTGTCAAGACCTAAGTCTTATATATAAGAAGAAAAGTTTATCTGAGTGAACAAATTTCTCCTTAAAATTCAAACTCAGCCAGCACATCTTGACCGCTGGAAATCAGCTTTGCTCCCTCTTGGATCAGGTGGTGACAGCCATCTGAATGACCGTCTAAAATGTTTCCTGGAATAGCAAAGACATCACGACCTTCCTCCATAGCTCGCTCACAGGTGATGAGACTCCCTGAACGCATTCTTGCCTCTGCTACAATGACTCCTCGACATAGTCCTGCTATGATTCGATTACGAGCTGGAAAGTGAAATTTCAAGGGTTCTTCACCAGGTCCATACTCGCTAAGTATCAAATGGTGATTGCCAATGTGTTCCTGCAAACGTTTATTGGCTCGGGGATAAAAAACATCCAATCCTGTTCCAATCACTGCAATCGTTCTTCCTCCATTCTGGAGTGCAGCCATATGGGCAGCCGTATCAATCCCTTTAGCTAAACCACTGACCACAATTAACTCGTTTTCCAAACCTTGGATAACTCTCTGAACCGACTTTGCTCCCTGACTAGAACATGAACGGCTCCCTACAACAGCAACCTTCGGAAACTTCAACAAGTCTAGATTTCCTTTATAAAACAAGAGCACTGGAGCATCATAAATCTCACTCAGATCCCAAGGATAACAGTCATCAAGAATAGAAAAGGATGGAAATTTCTGAAACTCCTTCTCCAACTGTGCATCATCTATCTGGAAATAGCGTTCCATAAAAACCGCTGGATTACGGCATCCTGAAATTTCTGCAATATCACCCAGCAAGAGCTCCTGATCTATAGTCTCATCGTATTCAAGAACAGTTAAAATTTGTTGATTGGTCAGCCCAGCTTTTCTCAATTTGTAAATCTCATAGTTTGTGATCTTCATATACAACTCCATTTCTTTTTCTACTCATCTATCTATTCGTAAAAAAAATAAAAAGAAGACCAAGGATCTTCTTTTTTTCATTTATTCAGCTTTAGTAGTTGACCAGCTACTTTCAACCATCGGTAAGATTGTTTTTAAAGTTTCCCCATCCCCTTCAAGTGAAACATAGCGGATTTTACCATCATTTGATCGGAAAACCCAGGTAATGAGGTATTTCCCTGACTTAGCAATTGCATTGACAACATAGGCTTCATAACCTCCAATGGTCGATTTGGAGCCCCAAACCTTACTGAAATCAGAGCTTTGTTCTTTAGAAGTTAAAATACTAGATGAGACAGTCACAACATCCAGTTTAGCATATTCTTCTTCGCTGATATTGAACTGATCAGCCTTGAAGGTATTCAGCGTAACAATGTTGATATCTGTTCCATCACAATACTGTATATCATTTCCACCTTCTACTTCATGGAATCGAACCCATGATTTGGGTACCTTGACAAATCCATATTCATTCGAACCGATGATTTGCGTCTCTTCCTTTTTCGCTTCAGAAACTGCAGAGCTAGAGCTACTCGTTTCCTGACTGCTAGAAGAACTAACAACCGCAGTCGAACTTTCTTCGGTTGCTGTTTGCGAATTATTGGAGCATGAAGCTAAAAAAGCACTAACAGTAACTACAGTACCTAAAATCAATAATTTTTTCATCCTACCACCTCTCCATCTGCATTATAAGAAAAATAAGAACTTCTGTCAAATTCTGACCTGATCTATTTTGTCAGTTGATGATTTTACTCGCTCTCATTTAAAGTAAAAACTCTTGAAGAATCTTCAAGAGTTTTATTTTCTATTTCTATTCTTCATCCATGCTCAAGACGCTAAGGAAGGCTTCTTGTGGTACTTCTACTGATCCGATGGCTTTCATGCGTTTCTTACCAGCTTTTTGTTTTTCAAGGAGTTTGCGTTTACGAGAAACGTCACCACCATAACATTTGGCAAGTACGTTCTTACGAAGGGCCTTGATATCTGTACGAGCCACGATCTTGTGCCCAATAGCTGCTTGGATCGGCACCTCAAATTGTTGACGAGGGATGATTTTCTTAAGTTTATCCACGATGAGTTTCCCACGTTCGTAGGCAAAATCCTTGTGAACGATAAAGCTGAGGGCGTCCACCTTGTCTCCATTGAGAAGGATATCCATTTTGACCAGCTTAGATGGGCGGTACTCTGACAATTCGTAGTCAAAGCTTGCGTAACCACGCGTCGAAGACTTGAGCTTATCAAAGAAGTCAAAGACGATTTCAGCAAGTGGAATCTGATAGATAACATTGACACGATTATCATCAATATAGTCCATGGTCACAAAGTCCCCACGCTTGCGCTGAGCCAATTCCATCACTGCTCCGACAAACTCCTGTGGTACCATGATTTGCGCCTTAACATAAGGCTCTTCAATAGTCGCAATCTTGGTTGGGTCTGGAAATTCAGAGGGGTTAGACACATCCATAGACTCACCGTCAGTTTGGTTAACCTTGTAAATAACAGACGGAGCTGTCATGATAAGGTCAATGTTGAACTCACGCTCCAAACGCTCTTGGATAACATCCATATGGAGAAGTCCAAGGAATCCACAACGGAAACCAAATCCAAGGGCCTGAGATGTTTCTGGTTCAAACTGCAAGCTAGCATCATTGAGTTGCAATTTTTCTAGGGCTTCACGAAGGTCATTGTACTTGTTTGACTCAATTGGATAAAGACCAGCAAAGACCATAGGATTCATCTGCTTGTATCCATCTAGCGGTTCTGCTGCTGGATTGCTTGCTAGAGTAACTGTATCACCCACGCGCGTATCTTGAACTGTCTTGATAGAAGCCGCAATATAACCAACGTCACCTGTCGCTAGAAAATCACGACCAACTGCTTTCGGCGTGAAAATACCGACCTCCGTCACATCAAAGGTCTTGCCATTGCTCATGAGCTGAATCTTATCGCCAGGTTTAACCACTCCGTCCATAACACGCACTTGGAGGATAACCCCACGGTAAGCATCGTAAACAGAGTCGAAAATCAATGCTTTGAGTGGCGCCGTTACATCACCAGTTGGAGCTGGCACTTTTTCAACGATCTGCTCAAGAATTTCTTCAATACCAATACCAGCTTTGGCTGAAGCCAAGACCGCTTCGCTGGCATCCAGTCCGATGACATCCTCAATCTCTGTACGCACACGCTCTGGATCGGCTGCTGGTAGGTCAATCTTGTTAATGACGGGCAAGATTTCCAAATCATTATCCAAGGCTAAATAAACGTTAGCAAGAGTTTGCGCCTCAATCCCTTGGGCCGCATCAACCACCAAAATCGCTCCTTCACAGGCAGCTAGCGAACGCGACACTTCATAGGTAAAGTCCACGTGCCCTGGCGTGTCAATCAAGTGGAAAATATAGGTCTCACCATCTTTCGCAGTGTAATTAAGCTCAATGGCATTGAGTTTAATGGTAATCCCACGTTCACGCTCAAGATCCATACTATCCAGAAGTTGGGCTTGCATTTCACGACTAGAAACCGTCTCCGTCTTTTCCAAAATGCGGTCTGCTAGGGTTGATTTCCCATGGTCAATATGGGCGATAATAGAGAAGTTCCGAATCTTCTCCTGTCGTTTTTTCAAATCTTCTAAGTTCATGATGCTCTTCCTTTCAGGGTATCTATTAATTATAAATTGTTTTTAACATTTTGACAAGACCATACCCTGCTAGGAGTACTAATCTTCGGCAATAAAGCCATCATTTTCGATAAAGTGGTGTTCTGTCATTCCTTGGTCTGTAAAGACGATCCCATGAAGGACACCACCATAGACAGCTCCTCCATCCATGCCAATCTTGCCATCCTCTGTTATCCAAAGCTCAGCTGTACCTCGGTCTTGCTTCAGTAAGCCATAAACTGGTGTATGCCCAAAGACAATGGTTTTCCCAGTATGATTTTCGGCTTCGTGGAATGGTTTTCTGAGCCAGACTTTCTTGTAATCTGTTGTTTCATGCCAGTCTTCCAAGGTCAAGTCAATACCCGCATGAACAAAGATATACTTGTCTGTCTCCACCACAAATGGCATTTGACGAATAAATCCGACCAAGTCTGCTGCTTCTGTCGCAACCCGTTTGGCATCTTCTACGCCATCAACTGGTGCATCCAAGGGACGACCTAAAATTGAGTTAATGGTTGTATCACCACCATTGCGACGATAATGGTCATAGCTTTCTTCTGGGTCATCAAGCCAAGTCAGAAACATATACTCATGGTTACCTGATAAACAAATAGCTCCTTGATTGTCGACCAAGTCTTTGACCATCTCTAGAACACGGCGACTGTCTTCACCTCGGTCAATCAAATCCCCTAGAAAGAGCAACTGAGTTTGACCATCCCAGGTCTTGAGCAGATCTTCTAGCATACCTGCCTTTCCGTGAACATCTCCAATTACATAATAGTCTGTCATTTATTTCATCCTCGTTTGCAATAATTCTCTGGCTTGGGTAAGGGCAGCTTCTGTTACATTCTCCCCAGCTAACATCTTAGCTACTTCCTCTACTCGCTCTTCTAAAGTCAAGAGGCGAACCGTCGACACCGTTGAGTGCTCATCGCTAATCTTCTCAATAAAGAATTGATAATCCGCGATGGCAATCACTTGTGGAAGGTGAGAAATAGCAAGAACCTGACCATGCTGACCAATCTTATGAATCTTCTGAGCGATGGCTTGGGCCACGCGACCTGAAACTCCAGTATCCACCTCATCAAAGACAATACTAGTCTTCCCTTCCTTACGAGAAAAGGCTGACTTGATAGCCAACATGAGACGGGATAATTCCCCACCGGACGCAACTTTGACCAAAGGCTTAAAGTCTTCACCAGGGTTGGTGGAAATGTAAAATTCGACCATTTCATTCCCCTCACGACTAAATTTGCCCTTACTAAAGCGAACCTGGAATTGTGCTTTCTCCATATAGAGGTCTTGCAGTTCTTGTTTAATCTCAGCTTCGAGCTGCTGGGCCAAATCATGACGAGCGGATGCAAGCTGCCCCGCCAAATCAACAAGATTAACTTCCAATTTCTTGAGCTCTGCTTCCATGTCTTCGGAAGAAAGGTTATTTCCAGTCAAGAGATTGTACTCATCCGTAATCTTGGCAAAATAAAGCAAGACATCGTCTACAGTCCCACCATACTTGCGAGTAATAGTATTCAGAAGATCTAAGCGATTTTCAACTTGCATGAGGCGATTGCCATCAAAATCCAAGTCCTCAATAATATCTTCTAGACGCTTTGTAATATCTTCTAAAACATAGTAGGTTTCTGACAGAGAACTTGAAATTTCACGGTATTCAGGATCGTATTCTTCGACACTTTCCATGTCATTCATGGCTGAACGGACATTAGCAAGACTGGAGAATTCCTCATTGTCCAACATGCTATAAGCGTTGGTTAGCGTATCCGCAATATTTTTATGATTGAGGAGTTTATCTCGTTCTTGGTTGAGAGCCAAGTCTTCACCAGCCTGCAAGTTTGCAGCCTCAATCTCTGCCATCTGAAATTCCAACATCTCAATACGAGCCTTGTGTTCCTGCTGATTTTTCTTGACTTCCAAAACCTGCTTACGCATTTTGCGATAGGCATCAAAGCTCGTCTGATAGGTTTCTTTCAACTCCAAGAAAGCTGCATCACCAAACTCATCCAACATCTGGATGTGCAGTTGAGGACGCATTAACTCCTCTTGGTCATGCTGGCCATGGATATCCACAAGGTGTTGCCCAATAGCACGCAAGACAGAAAGATTGACCATCTGACCATTCACGCGACTAACACTACGACCATTTTGCAAAATTTCCCGACGGATGATGATCTCCTCACCCATTTCCAAACCTTGCTCATCAAAAAGTTCCTGTAAAAGGCGACTATTTTCAACCGAGAAAAGCCCCTCTATCTCTGCCTTTGGCGAACCATGACGAATAACGTCTGTCGTTGCACGAGCTCCCAACATGAGATTCATAGCGTCGATAATGATAGACTTCCCAGCACCCGTTTCTCCGGTTAAAACAGTCATACCCTTTTCAAAATTGAGCGAAATCGCCTCAATAATGGCAAAGTTTTTTATCGAAATTTCAAGTAACATACTGACCTACCATTTTTTGACTTGTTCAACAATTTCCTCAGCTGCCTCTGCTGTTCTAGCTACAATTAAGATAGAATCATCATCAGCTAGACAGCTAAAAATCTGTTCAGAGAATGCCTCAACCAACTGACTCTTCACAAAAATAGTATTTCCAGGAATGACAGCAAGATTGATCATATTTCCCATTAACTCAGAACTCACAATATTATCCTCAGCCAACTGCAAACTTTTGACGATTGATTTTGGCAACTCATAGATATAGGTGTTGTTCTTCAAAGGAATTTTAACAATCCCAAGCTCCTTGATGTCCCTTGAGACAGTGGCTTGCGTAGCAGAAATACCTGCTTCCTTCAAATGCTCAACGATTTCTTCCTGAGTCCCGATTTGATAATCCGTAACAAATCTTCTAATTTTTTCAAGTCTCTCTTTTTTATTCATCTTTAAATTCTCTATGTGCTCTCTCTACAACTTTTTCTATTTCAGGGGCAACTTGATTGCTTGCTCCCTCTTCTTTTTTCAAATATACCAGAAATTCGATGTTTCCATGTCCACCTTGGATTGGTGAATAGTCTAATCCAAACACTGAAAAACCTTGTTCAACTGCCATAGCAGTGACAGATTCAAGGACATGTTGATGAACCTTGGCATCGCGAATGATTCCATTCTTCCCAATCTGCTCACGACCTGCTTCAAACTGGGGCTTAACCAGAGCCACGACCTGACCTTGATCAGCCAAGACACGATGCAAAGCAGGCAAAATCAGACTGAGGGAAATGAAACTCACATCAATACTGGCAAAGCTTGGTTCCTGCTCAAAATCAGTCTTCTCAGCATAACGAAAATTAAACTGCTCCATGCTGACAACCCGTGGGTCTTGGCGTAATTTCCAAGCCAACTGATTGGTGCCAACATCGACTGCAAAGACTAACTCAGCACCATTTTGCAACATGACGTCAGTAAAGCCTCCAGTGGAAGCCCCAATATCAATCGTGGTTGCTCCCTCGACTGACAAATCAAAAACCTCCAAGGCCTTCTCTAGTTTTAGACCACCTCGACTGACATACTTGAGTTTTTCACCCTTGAGTTTTAGTTCAGTATCATCTGGAATTTTCTCTCCTGGCTTGTCAAAGCGTTCTCCATTAAGGACAGCTACGACTAGTCCAGCCATGACACCGCGCTTGGCTTGTTCACGCGTTTCAAACAAACCCTGTTTATAAGCTAGTACATCCACTCTTTCCTTAGCCATTGATTCTTAAACTTTCTACTACTTTTACAATCGATTCTGTTTCAAAGGGAACCTGCTGGGCGATTTCTTCTAATTTAGCCTCGGCTTGATCCAGAGTTTGGTTACAAAAGGCAATAGCCTCTTCCAAGCCCAACAAGGCAGGATAGGTTGATTTTTCAGCTTGTAAATCCTTTTGTGGTGTTTTGCCGATTTCCTCAAAACTAGCTGTCACATCCAGTACATCATCTCGAACTTGAAAGGCCAGCCCAATCAATTCACCAACAGTTTTCAGTTTTACCTGCATTTCAGGAGCCAATTCAGCTATAATAGCAGCTGCTTGGAAAGGATAGGCCAGTAACTTACCTGTTTTATTTGCATGAATGGTCTGAAGCTCTTCCAAGAACAAATGTTGGTGTTCACCCTCCATGTCTAAAACCTGCCCTGCCACCATACCTAGACTTCCTGAAGCAAGCGATAAGTTGGCAATCAAATCCACCTTGATCTGACTTGGCAAATCTGCCTGCGCTATCAAGGTATAGGGATCTAGGAACAAGGCGTCTCCCGCTAAAATCGCCATCGCTTCGCCAAATTTCTTGTGATTTGTCAAACGCCCTCGACGGTAATCGTCGTCATCCATAGCTGGAAGGTCATCGTGAATCAAGCTCCCTGTATGAATCATTTCCAAGGCCGCAGCCACTTGGGCATGAGCAGGTTTGATAGCAACTTGCAAGGCTTCCAGAACTTCTAACAAGAGAAATGGGCGAATTCGCTTGCCACCAGCATGAATGGAATAGAGAACAGACTCTCGCAAACTAGAGGCAAACTGCTGGTCTCCATAAAAATTTTCCAAAGCCGACTCAACAAGAGCTAATTTTTCTTGCTTCTTCATTCAAAATCACTTTCTGTTCCGTCTTCTTGCATAACCTTGACCAAGGTTTTTTCAGCCTTGTCCAGCGTCGCTTGGAGCTCTTTTGACAAGACCATGCCCTTTTGAAAGGCCGCAATTGCATCTTCCAAAGCAATTTCACCATTTTCCAAACTTTGGACAATGGACTCTAGTTCTGCTAGATTTTCCTCAAATTTCTTTTGTTTTGACATCTTTAACCTCTAATTCTACTTGACCATCTCGCATCAAAAGCGTCACTTGGTCTTTTTTATTCAACATCTCAACAGAATCGACTACTGACCCTTCTTTTTTGACAATTGCATAACCACGAGCCACGATTCGACTGGTATCCAACATCAACAAAGCTTCTGAAAGTCGCTTGACTTCAGCAACCTTAACATCATAAACAAGCGCCATCTGGCTACGTAGGAGCTTATCCAACTGACCTAGACGATCTTGATAGCGTTGGATTTTGGTAATAGGTGATAATTGGACCAGTTGATGCGTCCTTGCTTGGACTAGCTGTTTATTATCAGAAATCCGTGTTCGCAAACTTTGTTTTAAGCGCAGCTGTAGTTGATCTAACCGTTGCAAATAACCATCATACAAGCGCTCTGGCTGTCTAAAGATGACGGACTGACTGCATTTTTTCAAAGCTTCTTGTTTCTTAGATAGGACATTTCGGACTGCTGTTGCCATTCGTTTTTCTTGATTTTGTAAATGGCTCAAGAGATCCAACTTGGTCACAGGCGTTGCCAGTTCAGCTGCAGCTGTTGGCGTCGCAGCACGACGATCGGCCACAAAGTCTGCCAAGGTCACATCCGTCTCATGCCCCACACTAGAAATGACGGGCAAACGGGATTCAAAAATAGCCCGTACCACAATTTCTTCGTTAAAGGCCCAGAGATCCTCTATGGAACCACCACCACGACCAATAATGAGCAAATCCAAATCGTCACGTTGATTGGCACGCGCAATATTTCGAGCAATTTCCTCCGCAGCTCCATCACCTTGCACCTTGGTCGGATAGAGAAGGATATCGACACCAGGAAAACGTCTGCTGACGGTCGTGATAATATCTCGAATAACGGCTCCACTACGACTAGTCACCACACCGATTCGCTTAGCAAACTGGGGAAGAGGTTGCTTGAAGCGTTCTTGAAACAGGCCTTCTTCTGTTAATTTTTTCTTGAGTTGTTCAAACTGAATCGCAAGCGCCCCAACCCCATCGGGTTCAGCCTTTTCAATGATGATAGAGTAGCTCCCACTGGGTTCATAGACCTGCACACGCCCAATCACATTGATTTTCATTCCCTCTTCCAGGTCGAAACCTAATTTTTGATAAATCCCAGACCAGATGGTCGCTTGAATGACTGCATGATCATCTTTTAAGGAGAAATATTGGTGAGTAGGTCGTTTACGAAAGTTGGAAACTTGACCAGTTAAATAGACCCGTTCCAAGTAAGGGTCTTTATCGAATTTCATTTTCAGATACTTGGTCAAAGTTGTTACCGATAAATACTTTTCCATCTCCACCTACTATTCATTTTCTTGCTTTTCCATGGGTATTATTATACCAAAAACATGCTTAAAAATCACCTTTTTCCTACTGAAACTAAAGGAAAAATAGAAAAAGGAGGCATGGCCTCCTCATCTGATTATTTACTGTTTCGCGCTTCTTCCAAAATCTTTGCAATTTTTGTCGTCAAAAGATCGATAGCAACGGTATTGCTGACTCCCTCAGGAATGACGATATCGGCATAACGCTTAGTCGGCTCGATAAACTGGTGGTACATGGGTTTAACTACACCTAAGTACTGCTCAATGACACTGTCAAGGCTACGTCCACGCTCTTCCATATCACGCTTGATACGACGAATAATACGCACATCATCATCTGTATCCACAAAAATCTTGATATCCATCAAATCGCGCAGACGCTTGTCCTCCAAGACCAGAATCCCCTCAACGATAAAGACATCCTGAGGCTCCTGACGATAGGTCTTGCTACTCCGTGTATGCGCTGTATAGTCATAAGTTGGAATGTCCACCGGGCGCCCTGCCAACAATTCCTTAATCTGCTCGATCATCAAGTCTGTATCAAAGGCAAATGGATGGTCGTAGTTGGTTTTGACACGCTCTTCAAAGGTCAAGTGAGACTGATCCTTGTAGTAAGAATCATGCTCAATCATGGAAATCTTTTCATCAGGAAAGTGAGATAAAATGGCTCTTGAAACACTGGTCTTACCACCACCAGAACCACCTGTTACTCCGATAATGATTGGTCTATTTTGCATGCTATCCTCCGTTTTTTATCCGTCGTCTATTCTATCACATTTTTTGCAAAATTTATAGTCTGATTTGGATAGTCTAGGGAAAACAAATCCATCCCCACACTCCAGTTAGACTAGCCAAAAACCTTTCTTGGTTTGTAGAAATTGTCCCTTTTTTCTAAAATGGCAAGCAATTTATCACCTTCAAAGGCAGCCAATTCTTTGTCTGTTTGTTCTAACTCGATAAAACGACCAAAGCGCACTTCTGTAGCCTCTTCTGGAGTTAGGATAACTTTAACAAGGTCCCCTGTTCCAATTTCAAGAGGATGGAGAAAGTTCAGTTGACCAGCCTCTACTTTTTCAGCAATTTCGTCTAAGGTAAGAGCATCTTCTAGCTGCAAACCTGCAGCACTGGTCCGTGTCAAATGAGACATATGGGCCGCATAACCCAGCTTCTCACCTAAATCAACCGATAAGGTACGGATATAAGTCCCCTTACTGCATTTCACACGAAAAGTGAAACGCGCAAGTTCGCCCTCATAAGAAATCGGACTTGTTCGTTCAAATTGATAAATGGTCACCTGACGTTCTGGACGCTCCACTTCCTGACCTGCACGCGCATACTCATAGAGCTTGCGACCATTAACCTTAACAGCCGAATACATAGGTGGAATCTGAGTAATAGGCCCAGTCAGACCCGCAATCGCTTCATCGACAGTGGTTTCATCCAAGGGCGACAAAACAGGTGTCTCTGCAACTACTTCTCCACTTGCATCCTCGGTCGTCGTTGAATAGCCCAGAGTAATCTCTCCCTCATAGACCTTGCCCTCATCCTGCATAAATTCGACCATGCGTGTCGCCTTACCAACCGCAATAGGTAAAACACCTACTACATCCGGATCTAAGGTCCCACCATGACCGATTTTCTTTGTCCCTAATATCTTACGCAGTTTAAAAACCGCGTCATGCGAGGTCATCCCCGCTTCTTTTTTTAAGTTGATAATACCGTTCATGTGTTGCTTTCTGATTTCATTCATGAAATATCTTCTTCAAGAATTGTAATGTAATTATCTTTTGTAACAAAAGATTTGCTGCTTTTCTTCTAGTGATGGATATACCTCGTTTATTTCCTTCTCCCGTTTTCATCAAAGTTTTTCTTCAATGCAATCTCTGTTGAAATCATCGCGCCAACTAAAGGGATTGTCTGAATCATCGTGATAATAAAGCCAACAGTACTCATTGTCTCCGTTCCCTTTTCAAAAACAATGGCCATGGCAATCACGGAGAGAGGTGCTGAAAGTAGTCCGCAAAGATACCATACTTTCCCCAAATATTGATTCGCAAACTTCCATGTTTCTTCATTTCTCATGGACCTTTTTGTTCGGTATCCGAAGAAATAATTGATTTCTTTCGGTGTTCTCCTGAAAAATAGCCAGCCAAATAACAGCATAGTTAACGGAATAAGTAAAACTACGATTAGCATGAATATCCTAAATCCCATTTAAATTCCCTCCATTACTTTTACCTCTAAATGATAGATTCCGATCATGTCAGCAATCTGCTTGTCTTTTTGATCGATTTGATCCACTAGTTGAGTACGTTCACGCTCAAAATCATCGCGCAATTGCTCAATTTGACTTTGTAGCATTTTTTTTACACGTGCGCTAGAACGTGCTATCCTATCAAATACATTTCTTACAAATCGCCCATTTGCATTTTTATTTTCAGGATTGTTACTATGTAATTCTAAATATTTTTTTAATGTTTCTTTTGCAGAATCATGCAAAATGTATTTATCATTTAATCTTTTTTCGTTTATAGCTTTAAGATTTCGTTTTTCGGAATCTGAAATATCCTTCTTGTCAATTTTTTTATTAGCTCTTTCAACTTGTTCTTTTAGATTTTTTTCTCTTACTTCTCTATCCTTTATATACTCGCTATTAGATTTTGCACCTTTACTTTTATTAAGTGATTCATTAGTTGCTGCTAAATTTTCCTTTTTGTTTGCTAAATCTGCAGTATCTATATCAGCAATCTTTCTCCAAGAATTTTCAAAAATTTGTTTACGTGCTACAACGTGATCCAAATTTGCGTTTTCATTTAATTTTAAAGTTTTTCCAGTATATTCATCCTTTAAATTTCCAAATTTTTGCTTTTCTTTCATAGCATTATTTGCATCAGTATACCTTTTATCTTTCATTATTTTAGCACCCTCTTCTTTTGTATAACCATTAGGATGTTTATCGTTATACTGCTTAAGAAGCGTGTCACTTGTCATATCTAAACCAATTTGATTCGCAAATTGATCCCAGATTTCATCTAAAATAACATCTCCTAATTTATCTGGTGAACTAATCTCTTTACATTCTAGTTCTAATTTTTCGAGATTAGAAAACTCCATTGTAAATTGCTGTTCCAATAGTTCTTCTAATTCGTCATAGTTTATATTTTTAGACTCATCTACTTCTTCAGTACCCAATACTAATAATTCATTTTCCACTGCTTTCTCACTCCCCTTTCAGTGCTTCAAACTTCGCTTTCATGGTTGGATTTTTTCGCGTTAGTTTTTTAACCGAAACATCTTCCAATTTGTTATTAGCGAGGCGGAGTTGGTTTTCGGATGTGGTCAGGAATTTCTTAACCTCTTCCATGCGTTTGATGGCCTTATCAATTTCGTCGATGGCTTTACCAAAGTTAGTTGAAGCTGAATTGTAGTTCTTGGCAAAGGCTAGTTTAAAGGCATCCAAATCTTCCTCAAAATGCGTAATATCGATATTCTGCTCCCGAACCAAGGCCAATTCTTGTTTGTATTTTAGGGAATTAAGCGCCGCATTTCTCAAAAGCCCAATCAACTGAATAAAGAACTGAGGACGGACCACATACATCTTTTCATACTCGTGACTGACATCAACAATCCCTGTATTAAAGTAGTCGTTATCTGCTTCTAGCATGGTCACCAGAACCGCATATTCGCAGTTTTTCTCCCGACGGTCCTTGTCCAATTCCTTATAGAAATCGGCATTCTTGTGCTTCTTCTCTGTTCCATCTGCTTCATTTTTCATTTCAAACATGATGGAAATAAATTCTAGACCATTTTCATCAAAATCACGGAAGATAAAGTCTCCCTTAGAACCACGCGCAGAAACCTTATTATCCTTCTCAAAGTAGGCATTTGGAAAAGCAAAACTACGGACCTTGTTAAACTCACTTTCCGCATACTGTTCTAAACTTTCCCCGATAGCTTTGGTTGATTGTTGAGCTTTGAAATTCTTGTAAAATTCTACTTGTTCACTAGCAGCCTTGAGCTGGGCTTCGTAATTCTGCTTAACAGAAGCCAAAGACAACTCATTTTCCTTTTCTTGCAAGAGGAGCTGATTTTTAACTTGATCCCGTTCTTTTTCTAGGTCAGAAAGGGTCTTTTGCAGTTGATTTTCATGCTCCAAACGCAAGGTAGCCAGTTGGTTCTCCAAGGCCTGCACTTCCTTGTCCTTTGCTAATAAGGCCTCATGACTTGTCTGTTCAACTTCTTTCTTAGCTAACTCTTTCTCTGTATCAAAGTTTTGGATTTGACTCTGCAATTGCGCAATTTCTTGGTCTTTTTGAGCCAGTTTAGACTGTTGCTCATTCAAGGCCTTTTGCTCAGCCAAGGCCAGCTCCTGCTTCATACGATCGTGTAATTCCTTATCAAACTCAGCTGTTCTTACTTGTGACAAGAGTTCGGCATACTGGCTTTCATTTACTGTAAAGACTTCCCCACAGTTGGGACATTTGATTTCGTTCATAGGATACCTCGTGTTATTCTAAATAAAATATACTCTAATCCACTTCTTTAGGGTCTTTTTCATATCTACCGTATTGCTTCTTGTAATAAATTTGCTTCATAAGGAATCAAATTCCTAATTATAATAGATAAATTTCTTCTCAGATATTGTATTACCTGATAATCTTCAATAAGATTATCAGGTATATTTCTAATTTTTTTTACAGCTGAACTTGGTACACCATAATCAATTAAAAATTGTAATCTTTCATCAATCTGTTCATTCTCTAATAAAGAGGCAAATACAGAATAGTCCCCAGCAGGCAAACCTAATTTATTGAACACATGTTTTTGTATAGAATCAATCACAGATAAAATTTTAGGTATTTCGTACCCAGCTTCTGTTTTTTGAAATTTCAAAACAAAATCAATGGCACTATTTAAAGGATCTGTTCTTTTTTTTAATAAATAGTATTCGTACTGTTGTTCAATAACTTTTCTTAATGAAAGATTGACAAATTTAAGCGACATTACAGCTCTGCTTTGCACAAAACCGATTCTATCATTTGATTTCAAAAATTTATATCCTAGGTAAAGAGTTTGCCATAATTTATCATAACTAGGTATACCATCCCACATTAAATAGTCTATTCCCCCAGTTTTTTGCTCTTTTTCTATAAAGCGATATAAAGACTTCTGACCTTCTACTGAAATAAGATTATTCTTAATAATTTCTAAAATTTCATTATCTAAACCATCTTCCAATCTCTGTTTTCGTTCAATATCTTTCACTTCGTTACTTGAAATATTAATTAAAATTTCATCTGACACAGGATTCTGATCAACACTAGGCACATCAATAGTGAGATGTTCATCTTCAATTTCATCAATAAATACATAAACATTTCCAGTAAAATGCTCATTCATTCTACCTGCCCGACCACGTATATTTGCAAAATCAAAAAAGTCTATTTTGTTATCACCTTTATGTTGACTATATACAAACATATTTTTCGCAACTGTGTTCACGCCTTCAATCAATGAAACCGTTGCAAAAAGTACTTTAATTTTCTTTTTGTTAAATAAATCAATTTCTGAAGTTACTACATGCCTTGGGAGTGCTCCGTTGTGTGCCCCTACACCATGTTCTAACATTTCTTTTAATTGCCAATGAGGAGATATATTATTATCAATCCATTCAAATATATCTAATTTTTTATTTTCAGTCTCAATCTTATTTTTGCGTAAATAGTCAACATATTCTTTGGCAAGTTTATAGGCTTCATTCGGAGATTTTACATATACAATACTTGATTCTTCTTGTTTATATAGCATTTCAAATAATTTATTTTTTTTAGAGTTACCAGATAATAAATTATTATTTCTATTCCTAACCTCAATGACATTAGTATTTACTAAAGCATAATCTGTTTTAAAAAAAGAAACTTTATACTTATCCCGAAAAGCCTCCGATAGAGAATCTACAGTCGGAGTTAAGAACATTGCTTGGGTATTATGTTTCATAACTCTTAGTAATGCAACATTCAAAGAATCAATTCTACTATCATTTAGACGATTACAAATTTTATAAAATTCATCAATGACAAAAAAATCTATACTTGGAAGATTTGGAAATTCTAACACTCGTTCGGCTGTTAAAATGAAAATATTTTTCTCAAGAACCTTTTGGCGAGTATTAATTATTAAATTATAATCTCCTTTATACTTTGATAGTTTTTTTCTTGTTTCATCAATTAATGCAAGAGTCGGTTGTATAATTAAAATATTACAGAATTGTTTTCTTGCTACAATCTCTTCGATAAGTAAGCTTTTTCCAAAACTAGTTGGCGCGCTTACAGCTATATTATATCCATTGGATAAGGCTATTTCTATTTCCTTTTGCTGTTCATGGAAATATATGTTTGGAAGATAATCAGATTTAAAAAATTCTGTTTTTATTTGATCCTGAAGTGACAGAGTTAATTTTTCTTTAAAAACTTTTTCAATATAATATGGATAAAATCCTGCTCGTCCAATCAAATCAATCCACATTTCTTTTGCATTATTATTTACATTCTCCCAGATATCTAAGATATGAATTATTACTTTTCTAGCATCAGACGTATCAATAATACTAGAAATATGTTTAATAAGTTCAAAATTTTCTTCAAAATTTTTCAACTCAGAATATCCTAGAAATTCCTCAATATTTTTCATCCTTGTTGCGCCCCTTTTAATTTTAAATGTAGATCTTTAACAAATTCTTTTTTATCGTCAACGGGAAATAAAAATACATTTAAATGTTCATTCCATGGATGAGTTTTTATTTTTTTGAACGCTTTTTGTTCTAAAATCTCAATCTCTGATTCTAGTTTTTTCTTAAATGACTCTTCATCTTTAAACTCTTGCAATGACTTACTATCAAATCCAGCGAATAATGCAATATTAATATTTACAAGTTTATCCAAAACTTTTGTTTGCGGATTAATTAATTTTTTCATAAAATCATCAAGTTCTATATCACTATCATGAACACGATTTTCAATAATAACAAACTCAGAATCAAAAAAAGATATTCTAAAATGTTCTTCCAAATCTTTCATCAAAGCATCAATAGCAGAACTAGAATCAGAATATAATTTAGATTCTCCAATCCACAAAATTTGATTATCAGAATCCACGTGGACTGCATCAAAACCATGCGCTGGTAGACCCATGCTATCCTTGAAATAGATTTTTGAAATTAAAGCATCAGCATTAAAATATTCATGTAGCAGATGATATAAAAGCAACTCTCCAAACTCACCACGCTTAAGATACTTATCCTCTACTAAATCTGATTCAAGATAGTACTTACTGGCTTCTTGTAATTCTGGGATATTATACATTTTTCTCAATGCTTCCCTCTGAACTTTAGAAATATCCTGAGGTTCTTTGATTCTCTTCATTACATTATGTGATCCGAAAGCAAAAGAAGCAATGTCGTCAAACAATTCATCATAAAACTTCTTTTTTACTTGTGAAATCTTGCCAAAATCATCTAAATCAAATCCGATATAAAATGTATGAACATTATTACTAATTTCTTTATGTTCAGAATGGCAATGACTCATTTAGAATTTCTCCTTTTATTTATAATTATTTTTTTCAAAATCAAACTTTACTTTTTAACAATTTCACATAATCACTCTTGGCACAACACAATTAAGTGATAAAATGGAAAACTTTCCAGCTATTCTAAGTCCTCAAAAATTTTTCATTTTGTTTGAAACTAATTTATCTAACTGAATCTTATAAGTCAGAATCAGGACTAATTTCTTCTACATCTATACTTTAATTCTGATTAGTTTCATTTGTTATTATTACTATTCCTGAATCAAACGTTCATCCCTTAAACCTTCTTAAGTTGAAAATTTAAGTTAATTTTTAGAGACAAGTAGTTTCTTTGCCTTTCTTAATGATTCTATGTTCATCTTAAAGTTTACTTAATATTCTTCTTTAATAATCTCATAGCAATAATACTAATCATATTTTAAACTATTATAGCAAAATAAACTATATAAGACTAGATAATACTAGCCTTATATAGTTCATTTAATAATTAGTTACAAATTATTTATACGCTTTCTTTAAATTTTTTCCAAGGCCAAGCGCAAATCTTCAATCAAATCCTCTACATTTTCAAGACCGATCGACAAGCGAATTTGGTTTGGTGTTACACCTGCTGCTTCTAGATCTTTTTCTGACAACTGACCGTGAGTGGTTGTCGCAGGATGGACAACAAGAGATTTGGCATCTGCCACGTTTGCAAGGTCAGAGAAGATTTCCAAATTATCAATTACCTTGCGAGCTTCTGCCTCTCCGCCTTTAACATGGAAGGTAAAGATTGAACCAACACCTTTTGGCAAATATTTCTCAGCCAAGGTATGATAAGGACTCTCAGCTAGTTTTGGATAATTTACCTTCTCTACCTTAGGATGGTTGACAAGGAAATCAACAATTTTCTCTGCATTTTGCACATGACGTTCAACACGAAGAGAGAGAGTTTCAAGCCCTTGGAGCAAGAGAAAGGCATTAAATGGCGACAAGGCAGCACCTGTATCACGGAGCAATTGAACACGAACAGCGATAATAAAGGCTGCTGCACCCACATCACGAGTATAGCTCAAGTTATGGTAACTTGGGTCTTCCTCAACAAATTGAGGGAATTTTCCTGAAGCTTCCCAGTCAAAACGACCGCTATCGACAATCACTCCTCCAATAGTCGTACCATGTCCACCAATAAACTTAGTTGCTGAGTGAATGGCAATATCTACACCGTGAGAGAAGACGTTAATCAAATATGGTGTGGCAAAAGTGTTGTCTGAAACGAGAGGAATCTGGTGTTTATGCGCAATCTCAGCCAATTTTTCCAAGTCAGGAATGTTAATCAAGGGATTCCCCAAGGTTTCAATCAAGACAAGCTTTGTATTGTCATTGATAGCTGCTTCCACTTCTTCCAAATTATCCACATCCACAAAGGTTGTTGTGATCCCATAACGAGGAAGGGTTTCTTTCAAGAGGTTGAAGGTCCCACCGTAAATAGTTGACGCAGCCACCACATGGTCACCTGCGTGAGCAAGCGCCAAAATAGTGTAGGTTACAGCAGCCATCCCTGATGCTGTCGCTAGTGCTCCAACACCACCTTCAAGAGCAGCGATTCTTTCTTCAAATGCCGCTGTTGTAGGGTTGGTAATACGAGTATAAATGTTCCCCGGTTTTCTCAAAGCAAACAGATCCGCACCTTCCTGCGTGTCATCAAAAACGAAGGATGTTGTTTGATAAATCGGTACTGCACGAGACTTAGTTGCTGGATCAACTACTTGCCCAGCATGTAATTGTAGAGTTTCAAATTTAAAATCACGAGTCATAAGACGACCTCCAAATAGCTTCATTAGGGATATTGTATCATCTTGGGCTAGTCTTTTCCAATACCGTTTTCTTATATTTTGATATAAGGAACAACTATGACTAGTCTTACACATCAAACAAAAAAGCACGATTCACTCGTGCTCATTTCTTTAATCGACATAAGTATCTTCATTTTTATTGAGGAAGGCGTATGGCAAGCCCATCAAGAGACCTCCTCCGATAAAGTTTCCGATAAAGGTTACACCCCAGTGACGAAGAATATTTGGTATGTCAAAGTTAGCAATTGAATCAGCTGCAACACTGAACTTAACAATCGCAAAAGAAGCAAAGTTCGCAGCAATGTGTTCGTTTGTTAAGAATACAAACATGTAAATTGCTGACAAAACGAGCCAAAGTTTGGCCCCACCATCTTTCACCAAAACAAAGGAAAGAATGGCAATGTTTACAAAGATATTGGCTAAAATACCTTCAAGTAAGACTAGCTCATTGGAACGGCCTAACTTCATCTCTACAACCCCTGAAATGAAGCTATCATGTGTCAGATTTGCATAGACTGCTGAGTGGGCAAAGCCCCAACCTGCAATCAAAGCTCCGATAAGGTTGAACAAGGTACAGTAAAGTAAAATCTCAGCTGTTTTTCTCCAAGAGATTTTTTTCAAGAAACTACCAGCTGTCAAAAACATCATATTTGAAGTTACCAGTTCAGCATTCAAGAAAACAATGTAGGCCAATCCCCAAGCAAAAATAAATGGGAAGAGAAAACGTCCACTACCTGGAGCGATCTTATTAATCAAGTCAACCCCAACTGCACCTGCAGCCGTACTAAATGTTAGAAAAGCACCTGCAAACATAGAACGAATCGCATACTTAAACTTACTTTGACTGTAAAGACTTTCCTTCTTCTTACAAGCAAATTCAATCTTTGATATAAATTCTGAAGAGACCATAAAAAACTCCTAAACTTTTATTTGTGAATATTATAACATAAAGCACGCATTTTGAAAAGCCTTTCTTGTATACGTTTTCTACAAAGAAAATCAAGGCATTGGGGGAATTCCATAAATCTCTCCTTTACCCATTAACAGAAAAACATTTCAATGTTTCAAATTGATCATCCCAAAATTCAAACTCAAATAGGTGCCAGTCATCGAAGGTTTGCTCACAATAACTAACTGTTCCTTGATTGTAGTCAATGATAGGTTTCCCCAGCTTGTTCTTCACATCTTCCTCGCTGACTGCTCCATACATTTCCTTAAGATCAGCTAGCATGAAGTTGATAATTCTATTGAGATTTTCCTGATAATTTTTTGATAACAGTTCAACTTTATCTATAAAGTCACAATCAGGCTCTTCGTCCCAAACAAAGGTCACTCCTTCATGCTCATAAGTGTATTGCTGTAAACTCTCATCAAAATTCATTGTTCACTCTCCAAATCATTATCATTTACTAAAAATTTATTAACATTAATCAAAATGTTCAAATGATTTCATAAAAATGTCTTCCACACACGCGTACGATAAAATAACAACACTTGCAATGATTAGAAGATATCATCATAATGTTCACTCGCTTGTTTCACAAACTCGAAAATATTCAAAGATATGGGTTTCATTTCCAGTGAACCTAATGCCCCCAAATTATTCATATAAATAGTGTCGTCAGAATCTTTCTTTATAAAAAAAGCGACATCCCCATCTTGCCCAATCAGGAAAAAATCAGGTTCCCACTCTTCTATTTGGTAGGTGGAGTTTCTTTCTAGCAAATCTAGTCTTGAGTATAAGGTGATGCCTGTATTCTCTATTATCAACTCTCCTGCTTTGTCGATTTTACTCAAGAATTCTGCGTATGGGTTCGGAAGTGCCAAGTCAATCTGATTATTCATTCTCAACTCCTCATCTATTTTTCCTACTGCGAAAGTCCTATATCTCATCTTCACTTAGTTCTCTAAAATGTGAAATATGATATCCAAAATAACACTTCCCCCGATTTTCCTATGAAGATTCAGTGTCCAGCCATATTGGTAATTCCTCCCAAGAATATCATAGGAAGATCCTTGTCAAATGGAGATCTACTTGTTATGTCTTCTTTGAGCGTAACGAAAGACTTTTCTCTTAACTGACTCATTATCTATCCTCTCTTATGCCAAGCATTCTTCGGTTTCTTACGATAAATCTTTCAACCTACTGACCAGTTTCCTTTCACATTGAAAAGATACCATTAAAGTTGAATGATCATCTTGCAAGCATCATACATCATCAAATTTTATAGTTTTCAATTTCTTCTCTACTCATGCCTACAAGTTCTGTCGTCCACAAGCCTACAATGTCCGACAAGACTGAATCGCAGGTATACTCTTCTTCACCGTCTATATACTTACAGGAAAAGACAGGCTTCCTTGTCGCTGCTTGATAAAATGTCATGGCTACTTTTTCTAGTTTTTGGGGATTGAAATCAAGTGATAGTTTTTGAGCCATACTTCCTCGTACCAGATCCCAATTTTCCTGCTTAGCCTGATAGCTTTCTCGTATTTTAGACACATAGCCCCTACAAAATGCTTTCAATAAGTCTGTGTTCTGATAAAGATACCGACAGCTAAGATCCGAAATACAACCTGCGTGAAGTAGGAATGTCAGTAAGTCATCCAGACTTTCTGCTACTCTCCCCACTTGGCCCTCACTTCCGATAAAGCCTATGCTGTTATCTTCGAGAAAAACATATTCTCCCCCACTACCGTCTTGAGCAAATGCCTTACAGGCAAGAGAGTATTCCTCATTGTTCCCTGAAAACTGAACTTCACTTATCTTGTCATAAAAATAAATATCACATTCAGTCATCAGTAAGGTCCTTAACTGTTCATTTTCTCTGACTTCTTGTAGCTTATCCATGATCATTCCTTTCTTAAACTAAACACTTATCCATCTATTACAATTCTAATATGATAGTTTTTAGTTTCATTCTTTAGATTCTTCACAAGGAGATCATTCTGTTTTGATTGTCCGAAGAAAAAACTGACAGCTTTTCCATCTTTTCTTTCGATAAACAAATGATACCTTGCCCCATTCAATTTGACACTTCGAATATATTTGACTTCAATCCTTCTGATGTTATTCAGCGGAATGATTCTCTTCACAGATACAAAAGCATTGTGAATATAAAATCTCCCATTGGCAATGTGAAACGGGGCAAAAAAATCACCACCACTACGACGGACAATTATAAAACGTCGCCAAAAGATTAGTAAAAGAATAGAGGCTAATAAGTAAAAGGCAAAACTAAAGACAGGACTTTCCCACATCGTTTTCATTCCAAACAAAAAATATTCGAACATGCATCATTCTCCTTTGACTGACGCTTCTATTTGACAAAAACCAGTGAAAAATACAATTCACTGGTTTTTGAGGTTAATAACGTTGTTTATATGGCTTATTAAAGGCGCTTAGGATATCATCAGATGTTTCAGAATAAGCTTTAACTTCTTTAAAATCACCTTTAACAATAATCCGCTCTGTCGCATTATAGTCCACACAGGTCACCAATGTGATTTCTTTGATACCATCACGATCTTCGATTTCATCTACTCGGTCCGGAGTAACGTGTTTAACTTCCGTAATCTCATAAGTATAAACCTTATCCTTATCAGTCAGGTAAATTTTCATACCCGCTTTAGCGTTAACTAAAGGTGAAAAGAGCATTTGACTGGCATTTTCAGCAGTAAAGATATGGTGACTGGCTAGAGAATAGTTGCCCTCTCCCATTTTTTGGTCTGGTTTCATGGTTCCTGCTCCGTAGAACAAGTTTACATTATCCAACCCTTTGAAAATCGGCAAGTTAATCTCCACTTCGGGAATAGCAATTCCTCCAATAACGGGAAGCTTCTGAGCGTCCCACTGAGCGGCTAGAACTGCTTCAGATGAAATAGATTTAACCGAATCAAAATCAAAATTTCCTTCTGTTTTGAGATTTTCATCTATATTTTCTTTAGTAACCTGATTGACTTGGTATTTATTGGTATTCCACACCATAAAGAGATCTCGAATCTTTGAATTAAAAATCAAAGCTAAGGATAAAAGAATTAAGAAAACCGCTAAAATATTGAGAAATAGATTCCTACGCTTATTCTTCTTACTTTTCGTTTTTTTATGAGACATTATGCTTCACCTTCTGTTTCAATTTCAGTCCCAACTTCTTCTTTTTCTGCCGCAGCAACCGTTGTAAAGGTTACAATCTTAGCATCCTGATCTAGACGCATCACCTTAACTCCCATAGTTGAGCGTCCCGTTTGTGAAATATTGGCAACGTTTGTACGGATCATGACACCTGTATCTGTGATAATCATCAGGTCTTCATCTCCCTTAACAGTGAGGAGACCTGCCAGAGGACCATTCTTCTCAGCAACATTGGCTGTCTTCATCCCTTTACCACCACGGCCTTTAGTAGGATATTCAGTAGCAAGTGTACGTTTACCATATCCTTTTTCAGTGATAATAAGAACCTCATCTTGGTTTGTAATAACGCTAGCGCCAACTACTGTGTCACCCTCACGAAGATTGACTCCTCGAACACCAGTCGCGATACGGCTCATGCCACGTACAGCTGATTGATTAAAGCGAACAGCATAACCAAACTTGGTACCAATGATAATATCCGTATCTTCTTCTGTCAGCAAGACATTAATCAATTCGTCTTCATCCTTGAGATTCAAGGCTTTAAGTCCATTTTGACGAATATTAGCGAACTCTTTGACACTGGTTCTCTTCACAATACCGTGACGAGTTGTAAAGAAGAGATAGGCGTCATCACTACGTTCAGACTCAACGTTGATGATGGTCTGAATGCTCTCACCTTCGTCCAACTTCAAAAGATTGACAACTGGCAAGCCCTTAGCAGTACGACCGTATTCAGGGATTTCATAACCTTTAAGTCGGTATACGCGCCCTTTATTGGTAAAGAAGAGCAGATGATCATGGGTGCTGGTTGAAACCAACTCACGCACAAAGTCATCATCCTTAACTCCCGTACCTTGAACTCCACGGCCACCACGTTTTTGTGCGGTGAACTCACCTTGGTCCAAACGTTTGATATAGCCCTTGTTAGATAGGGTAATCAAGACATCCGTTTCTTCAATCAAATCTTCATCTTCAAGTGTTAAGACTTCTCCGATCATCAACTCCGTACGACGCTTGTCACCAAACTTGCGTTTGACTTCGTCCAATTCCTCTTTGATAATTTGCGCCACGCGCTCAGGTTTGGCAAGAATATCAGCCAAATCTGCAATCAAGGCAATCAATTCATCATATTCAGACTGAATCTTATCACGTTCCAATCCTGTCAAACGACGAAGACGCATATCAAGGATAGCCTGACTTTGACGCTCAGAAAGCTTGAACTTGCTCATCAACTCAGCTTGCGCTTCCGCATCTGTTTCACTGGCACGAATGATACGAATCACTTCATCAATATGGTCTAGCGCGATTAAAAGACCTTCTAAGATGTGCGCACGCGCTTCTGCTTTTTCCTTGTCAAAACGAGTACGACGAACAACCACTTCTTTTTGGTGCTCGATATAAGCATCCAAAATTTGACGAAGGGACAAGATTTTTGGCACACCATTTTCAATCGCCAACATGTTGAAACCAAAGTTGGTTTGCATCTGGGTCATCTTGAAGAGGTTGTTAAGGATAACGTTGGCAGACGCGTCGCGTTTAACCTCGATTACAAAACGAACGCCTTCACGATTGGACTCATCACGTACAGCTGTAATGCCCTCAATTCGTTTTTCCTGAACCAAGCGAACAATATGCTCATGCACCTTGGTTTTGTTAACCATATAAGGGAATTCCGTTACAACGATACGCTCACGACCCGTCTTAGTGGTTTCAATCTCTGTACGAGAACGAAGAACGATTGAACCTTTACCAGTCTCATAAGCCTTATGGATACCTGATTTCCCCATGACAAGAGCACCGGTTGGAAAATCTGGACCAGGCAAGACTTCCATCAAGTCCTTAGTCGTCACTTCAGGATTATCCATAACCAACTTCACTGCATCAATGGTTTCACCCAAGTTGTGAGGTGGAATATTGGTTGCCATCCCAACAGCGATACCCGTTGCTCCATTGACCAAAAGGTTTGGAAAACGAGCTGGCAAGACCAAGGGTTCACGTTCGTTAGCATCGTAGTTGTCTACGAAATCAACTGTGTTTTTGTTGATATCACGAAGCATTTCAAGAGCAATCTTGCTCATACGTGCCTCAGTGTACCGCTGCGCGGCAGCACCGTCCCCGTCCATAGAACCAAAGTTTCCATGCCCATCAACAAGCATGTAACGGTAACTCCACCACTGGGCCATACGAACCATGGCTTCGTAAATAGAGGAATCTCCGTGTGGGTGGTATTTACCCATAACATCCCCTGTAATACGGGCCGACTTTTTATGAGGTTTGTCTGGTGTAACACCTAGTTCATTCATTCCATAAAGAATACGACGGTGAACAGGTTTTAAGCCATCTCGAACATCAGGAAGGGCCCGCGCGACGATAACGCTCATGGCGTAGTCGATAAAGCTGGTCTTCATCTCCTTTGTCAGATTGACATTCACTAAATTTCTATCCTGCATTCATAAATGCCTCATTTCACTATTAGTAATTAGATATATTATACCATAATTTGTCCTTCATTTCAGTCTTTGAAAACCACTAAAACGTTTACATCAATAACCGAATAGAATATTCGTGACAAAGCTTTTTAAAAGTGATAGAATGAAAGTGTCTGGGGATTCCCCTAAAAAAAATGAAGGAGATGTTTAGATAATGACTTCAACTAAACAACACAAAAAAGTGATCCTTGTTGGTGACGGTGCCGTAGGTTCATCTTACGCTTTCGCACTTGTTAACCAAGGAATTGCACAAGAGCTTGGAATTATTGAAATTCCACAATTACACGAAAAAGCTGTTGGTGATGCGCTTGACCTTAGCCACGCCCTTGCCTTCACTTCACCTAAAAAAATCTACGCTGCTCAATACTCTGACTGTGCAGACGCTGACCTTGTTGTTATCACTGCAGGTGCTCCTCAAAAACCAGGTGAAACTCGCCTTGACCTTGTAGGTAAAAACTTGGCTATCAACAAATCAATTGTAACACAAGTTGTTGAATCAGGTTTCGATGGTATCTTCCTTGTTGCAGCTAACCCAGTTGATGTTTTGACTTACTCAACTTGGAAATTCTCTGGATTCCCTAAAGAACGTGTTATCGGTTCAGGTACTTCACTTGACTCAGCACGTTTCCGTCAAGCACTTGCTGAAAAATTGGATGTTGATGCTCGTTCCGTTCACGCCTACATCATGGGTGAACACGGAGATTCTGAATTTGCGGTTTGGTCACACGCTAACATCGCTGGTGTAAACCTTGAAGAATTCCTTAAAGACACTCAAAACGTTCAAGAAGCTGAATTGATTGAATTGTTCGAAGGTGTTCGTGACGCTGCCTACACAATCATCAACAAAAAAGGAGCTACCTACTACGGTATCGCTGTAGCACTTGCTCGTATCACAAAAGCAATCCTTGATGACGAAAATGCAGTACTTCCACTTTCAGTCTTCCAAGAAGGTCAATACGGTGTTAAAAACGTCTTTATCGGTCAACCAGCTGTTGTTGGTGCACACGGTATCGTTCGTCCAGTAAACATCCCATTGAACGATGCTGAAACTCAAAAAATGCAAGCATCTGCTAAAGAATTGCAAGCTATCATTGATGAAGCATGGAAAAACCCTGAATTCCAAGCAGCTTCTAAAAACTAATGAAAAGAAGGTTCTCAAACATGGGAACCTTTTTCTTTTTGCACAGAATCATAACTCAACTTTTCAAATAAACAAAAAAAGCCTATCTACCAAACAATGAAGCTTGATACAATAGGCTTTTTGAAAATTCATTATTTAACAGCGTCTTTAAGAGCTTTACCAGCTTTGAATGCTGGAACTTTAGAAGCTGCGATTTTGATTTCTTTACCAGTTTGTGGGTTGCGACCTTTACGTGCAGCACGCTCACGAACTTCAAAGTTACCGAAACCGATCAATTGAACTTTTTCACCAGCTGCAAGGTATTCAGTTACTGCTGCAAATACAGCGTCAACTGCTGCTGCTGAATCTTTCTTAGTCAATTCTGTAGCTTCTGCTACTTTAGCGATCAAATCTTGTTTGTTTGCCATGTTAACAAATCCTCCAAATAATTTCTAATTAACAAATATAATCATATCCTAAAATCGGCTATAGGTCAAGTCAAAAACACTATTTTGACCATTTTTTCTCTATTTTTTTAGGAATTGTAGCGAATTAGAATCGCCCAAGCATTCTCTCCAGTATGAGTTTGAATAATAGAGCCAGTTTCCAATACAGAGATTGGTTTCTCAACATAAGGTTGCAATAATGCCTTCATTTCATTCGCCCATTCGTTCGTTCCAGCGTAGGAAATTCCAATCTCTGCAACTGATTTTTGAGAAAGAGTATTGGTTAATTCCTCAAGCCACTTTTTGAAAGTTTTCGCTCCACGTCCTTTGACGATTGGTTGAAGTTCGTGGTTTTTCATCTGCATTACTACACGAATATTCAAGAGTGAGCTTAGTAATCCTGTCACACGTCCAATACGACCACCTTTAACTAAGTTTTCTAGCGTCGAAACACCGATATAGAGTTCTGTATGATTTTTGACGTCCTCTACATGAGCTAGAATCGTTTCTAAATCTTTACCTTCTTTAGCAAGTTTTGCGGCTTCAACAACTTGGAACTTCATTGCTTGATCTGTAAAGGAACTATCAATAACCGTTACATCAGCAGTTGAGAGGCTGGCCCCTTGGCGAGCAGCTTCCACAGTTCCAGACAAGGCATGGGACATGTGAATGGCGATAATTTGACTGCCATCTTTACCTAGTTCTTCAAAGACCTCAGCAAACACTCCTACAGGGGGCTGGCTTGTTTTAGGCAGATTCTTACTTTGTTGCATAAGATGAAGGAATTCTCCCTCTTTCAAATCTGCATCCGAATAAAGCACACTATCAATCATAACTGATAGAGGGACAACAGTGATATTTAATTCTTTAACTACTTCTGGTTCGATAGTAACAGAAGAGTCCGTTACAATTTTTACTTGTGTCATAATTCAATCTTTCTAGTCTTCTCGATAGGATTGGGATTTTCTCCTTTATTATATCAAAAAAATGATAAAAAATCATAAGCGATCCGATGAAAAGAACTGAATTTTTGGTATAATCTATCTATAGAAAAGTGAGGAACAGCCATGATTCGAAAACTTCAACCGATTATCACCATTATTCTTGGAGCTGCTATCTATGCCTTCGGTCTTACTTACTTTGTTGTTCCTTATCATTTATTTGAGGGAGGGGCGACAGGTATTACCTTGATTACCTACTATCTTTTTAAGATTCCTGTCTCATTGATGAACCTCTTAATTAATATCCCTTTATTTATCCTGGCTTGGAAGATATTTGGACCTAAGACCCTCTACTCTAGCCTTCTAGGATCTATTTCACTTTCCGTTTGGCTAGCAATCTTTGAGCGCATTCCTTTGCACATCGACTTGCAAGGGGATCTCATCATTGTCGCTTTAGTCTCAGGAGTCTTACTGGGGGTTGGTTTAGGAATTATCTTTAATGCTGGTGGAACCACTGGTGGCTCTGATATCGTTGCCCGTATCCTCAACAAATACACCAATATTTCGATTGGTAAATTGCTCTTTGGGATTGACTTTTTTATTCTAATGTTGATTTTGATTATCTTCCAGGACCTTCGTCTAGTTACCTATACCCTCTTATTTGACTTTATCATCGCTCGTGTTATCGACTTGATAGGCGAAGGAGGTTATGCTGGTAAAGGATTTATGATTATTACCCAATATCCTGATCAATTGGCCAAAGAGATTAACGATGAACTCGGACGTGGCGTTACCTTTATATCTGGTCAAGGCTACTACAGCAAAAAGGATTTAAAAATTATCTACTGTATCGTCGGTCGAAACGAAATCGTTAAAATGAAAGATATGATTCACAAAATCGATCCTCAAGCCTTTATCACCATCACTGAGGCTCATGAAATTCTGGGTGAAGGATTTACTTATGTGAAAGATTAAAAAAGCTGGGAATTCCCAGCTTTTATTCTTCTTCTGCGAGGGTTGAATGGCGGAACCCGTAAGTAAAGTAAATGACTAGACCAACTAGAAGAGCGATGCCAAAGGCAATCCAGGTATCTAGGCTATATTGAAGCATAAAGGAAACACAGATAAGGATGGAAAGGATTGGCAAAAGTGGTACCAAAGGAGTTTTAAACTCTCCCTCTTTTGGCATACCCTTATCCTTTCTGAGTTTTATTATTCCGTAGGCTAGCAAAATGAGATAAGCTAGCGTACAGATATTTAAGAAGGCTGCAATACTGGCTAAAGGAAAGACTCCTGCAGCAATGGCTGAAGCAACTCCTGTTAAGAGGGTTGCATTTTTAGGAACGCGACTAGTCTTGCTTAATTGTTTGAAACTTTGAGGTAAAAGTCCATCACGTGCTAAGCTATAAATCATCCGAGATAAAGCATAAGTCATGGAGATACATACGGTTATCAAGGTTAGAATGGCTACAAGCGAAACATAATTGGCCGCCCAGCCGATACCAATACTCCGTAATGAAAATGCTACTGCATCGTCCACATTGAGCTTACTGTAGTGAACAATCCCTGTCAATACTAAGGTTACCAAGGCATAGAGAATGGTGACGATCGTCAGAGAAAGTACGATTCCGCGGGGAATATTTTTTTGCGGACTTTGAATTTCATCAACTGCCATGGAAATAGACTCAAATCCGAGAAAACCAAAGAACATCAAAGATGCGCCCGCCATAATCCCAGTACTTCCACCATATAGTTGACCAAAACCAAATGGAGCAAAATTCGTCCAATTTTCTGGCTTGATGTACCAAATACCAACTAGGATAAATAAGGCGAGAGCTGAGAATTTCAAGACCACTAAAAGCGAATTAAATCTCAAAGCTGCCTTAGAATTTAATAAAACCAATCCCGTTACCAATGTCAGTACTAAAATAGGCAGAAGATCGATATAGGTTCCCTGTTCAGGATTAAAGGTTCCATTCAAGGCTTGGGGCATGGCGATACCATAATTACTGAGCAATCCCTTAAAGTAAGCTGCCCAGCCAGACGCCACACCTGAAACAGCCGTCATGAATTCCATAATGGTCAACCAGCCAGCAATCCAGGCTGGCAATTCTCCTAAAATCGCATAGAGGTAACTATAAGCACCACCAGTTGCAGGCACACGAGAGGCAAATTCTGCAAAAAAGAGGGCTGATAGAGAAACACACAGGGCAGAAATCACAATGGAAATCACTAGTGATGGACCAGCTAGGGTAGCCGCTGCTGTTCCTGTAATGGTGAAAATCCCCGTCCCCACCATAGCACCAATCCCTAGAAGAATCAAATCCCACAATTTCAAATGGCGATGCATCTCTGTCTGTCTCAGACTAACATCCTTGGTTCTAAAAATATTCATACTTCATCTCCACTAAATGTAATTGTTTTATTTTACCATATAAAAGTATTTTTGTGAATATTTATTAGGTTATTTTTTGAAAAAAATTCTGAACAGGAAGGATTCCTGTTCAGAATTTGCATTTTTAACCACTGATTTCTTCAATTAGTTACTTATCAAGCAATTAAGCTCAACAGTACACTCCATTGAAAGTTTTTTGGGGATTTGAGATTTTTTAAACTTCAAAGTAAGGGAACGGACGGTCACTATCTAAAGGACGATTGGGAACTTCTTGTTCCAAAATAGCGCGCCAACCAGATACCAATTCTTCAAAAGTCAGTTGTGCTTCTGGAGAAGCTGTTGTCAGCTTCCGTCCAAACCAAGCCATGGTTGCAGTTTCAAACTGAAGCATAGCGTACTGGATTACTGGTACATCTGCCTCTTCATAATTTTCATTTACTGCACGCGCTACTTCTGCCGCTTGCGGAAGGAGTTGATTGCTGATTTTATCAACAACAGTCTCATCCATCTCTCTCCATGAAAGAAGTTGACCATTTACCTGATAAAAGAGCTCAAAGGTTTCTTGATTTTTCTTAAAATTGGTAAGAACAAAAGCACGTTCTACTGCCTCAGGACCACCAGCAGCTTTTACAGCGTTTATCAAGAGGTTTTGTTCCATTTGTCGCCAATAATCATCTGCTTCTTCTACTAAATCAACTGTAAAAGGTGGAACAATTTCCTCGACAGGAATTTCACCTTTATTCGCTTTTTCAACATTACCAAATAATTTTTTTAAGAAACCCATTTGCTTCTCCTTTTTGGACTTATCCGACTGAACCTTCCATTTCATAGCTAATCAAGCGGTTTAGCTCAACTGCGTATTCCATTGGAAGTTCTTTGGTGAAGGGCTCTACAAATCCCATGACAATCATCTCAGTTGCTTCAGTCTCTGACAAACCGCGACTCATGAGGTAATAGAGTTGTTCTTCTGAAATCTTAGATACTTTGGCTTCGTGTTCCAAAGCAACTTGCGAGTTATGGATTTCATTAAATGGAATCGTATCTGACGCTGACAAGTCATCCATGATAATGGTGTCACACTCGATGTGAGAGACAGATTTCTTAGAGTTTTTATTAAAGGTTACTTGTCCACGGTAGTCCACCTTTCCTCCGCCTTTAGCGATGGATTTAGACACGATAGACGAGCTTGTATGTGGAGCGTTGTGGATCATCTTGGCACCCGTATCTTGGTGTTGACCAGCATTAGCAAAGGCGATCGAAAGCATGGTACCACGGGCCCCTTCTCCATCTAGGTAAACAGATGGGTATTTCATAGTTGTTTTGGCACCCAAGTTTCCATCAATCCACTCAACAGTCGCATCTTTCAAAGCTTTAGCACGTTTTGTAACCAAGTTATAGACGTTATCAGACCAGTTTTGGATAGTCGTATAACGCATATAAGCTCCGTCCAAAGCAAAAATTTCTACAATAGCAGCGTGCAAACTGTTACTTGAATAAGTTGGCGCTGTACATCCTTCTACGTAGTGGACGCTTGCTCCCTCATCAACGATAATCAAGGTACGTTCGAACTGTCCAGTATTTTCGTTGTTGATACGGAAGTAGGTTTGAAGCGGAATGTCTACCTTGACCCCTTTCGGTACATAGATAAAGGTTCCACCAGACCATACTGCTGAGTTAAGGGCTGCCAACTTGTTATCAGTCGGAGGGACCAACTTCGCAAAGTATTGTTTAAACAAGTCTGGGTATTCCTTGAGGGCAGAATCCGTATCTGTAAAGATAATTCCTAACTTCTCAAACTCTTCCTTCATGTTGTGGTATACCACTTCTGATTCGTACTGGGCAGAGGCACCTGCTAGATAGGCACGCTCGGCTTCTGGAATTCCGATACGTTCAAAGGTTTCTTTGATTTTTTCAGGTACATCATCCCAAGAACGGGCTGGTTTGTCAGATGGTTTTTGGTAGTAGATCAAATCATCAAAGTCAATCTCTGACAAGTCTGCTCCCCAAGTTTGCATGGGCATTTTCTTGAAGGTTTCATAAGACTTCAAACGGAACTCCAGCATCCACTCAGGCTCACCCTTGGCAGCAGATAATTCACGAATAACACCTTCGTTGAGTCCTTTTCCTGTCGATAGGACAGGCTCTATATCATCATGGAAACCAAATTTATATTCACCAAGGTCAATTGGTTTTGGTTCTACTCTTTCTTCAGCCATAATATCCTTTCTTTCATTATATATTTCTATGTTTCTTATTTATCTTCTTGATTTTCAATTGTTTTTTTGAGAGCATTCCAAGCTAAGGTTGCACATTTTATTCTTTGTGGGAATTTAGCTACACCAGATAAGAAAGCTGCATCTCCAAGGCTGTCTTGTCTGTCATCTTTTTTCCCTTGGACCATTTCTGAAAAAATAGTCGCAAGTTCTAAAATTTCTTGTTTGGTCTTGCCTAAAACTGCATCTGTCATCATACTAGCAGAGGCAGTTGAAATCGTGCATCCTGAATTTAGAAAAGCAATATCTTCCAAACGGTCCTCTGCATCAAACTTGACAGAGAGGTTGATAACATCCCCACAGGTTGGATTATTGAGACTGATTTGCTCAGCGTCTTCTAACTTCCCTTGGTGATGTGGATTTTTCGAATGGTCTGCCACCACTGCCATATAGAGGCTATCAAGTTTAGAAAGTGCCATTAAAAAACTCCTTTGTCTTTTGTAGGGCATCGACTAGCTTGTCACAATCTGCCTTGGTATTGTAGATATAAAAACTTGCACGAGCTGTTGCTGGGACTTCCAAATACTGAAGCAAGGGTTGCGCACAGTGATGACCTGCACGAATGGCTACTCCTTCATAATCCAGAGCCGTCGCAAGATCGTGGGGATGAAGATCCCCTAAGTTAAAAGCGATGACACCCGAACGTTGAGCCAAGTCCTGCGAACCATAAATGGTCAAACCTTCAATGGCCTGCAATTTTGGATAGACATATGCGATCAAGTCCTGTTCATGAGCTTCAATGGCATCCATACCAATCTTTTCCAGATAATCCACTGCAGCAGCAAGTCCGATGGCACCAGCCATGTTAGGAGTTCCAGCCTCGAATTTCCAAGGCAATTCCTTCCAACTAGCAGATTGCTCATAGACGAAATCAATCATCTCACCGCCAAATTCAACTGGTGACATTTGTTCCAGATACTTTTCTTTGCCGTAAAGAACACCGATACCAGTTGGACCAGCCATCTTGTGACCTGAAAAGGCAAAGAAGTCCACATCCAAGTTCTGCACATCAATCTTCATATGAGGCGTAGATTGAGCACCATCCACCACCATAATGGCTCCAACTTGGTGAGCCATTTGAGTGATTTCTTTGATAGGATTGACCACACCAAGAACATTAGAGGCATGAGCTAAGGAGACAAACTTGACTTTATCAGTCAATTTAGCGCGCAAGTCATCCATATCCAGAGCTCCGTCCTTGAGATAAACATAGACAAGCTCTGCCCCAGTCTTGCGACAAGCTTCCTGCCATGGAATGATATTAGAATGGTGTTCCATTACTGAAATCAAGACTTGGTCTCCCTCAGTCAGGATTTCCTCAGCGAAGCGTGCCACCCAGTTAAGGCTGGTTGTCGTTCCTCTAGTAAAAAGTACTTCCTTTGTAGAGCTTGCATTGATAAACTTACGAATGGTTTCACGAGCAGCTTCATAAGAAGCTGTTGCTCTCTCTGCCAAAGTATGAACCCCACGATGAACATTGGCATTGTCCTGCTCATAATAGCGGTTGATTGTTTCAAGAACTGCTAGTGGTTTTTGTGTCGTCGCAGCATTGTCCAGATAGACCAGAGGTTCATCGTTGACAATCTGGTCTAAAATCGGAAAATCCTTGCGAATCGCTTCTACATCTAACATAGGCTTCCCCTTAGCGTTTTGACAATTTTTCTTCGATAGTTGCTATCATTTCATCACGAACTTCCTTGACTGGAATCTCAACGATAACAGAGCCAAGAAAACCACGAACAACCAAACGCTCTGCAGTTGCCTTATCCAAGCCACGACTCATGAGATAGTACATATCTTCTGGATCTACTTGTCCGATAGAAGCTGCGTGACCTGCAGTAACGTCATTTTCATCAATCAAAAGAATTGGGTTGGCATCTGAACGTGCTTGGTCTGAAAGCATAAGAACACGACTCTCTTGCTGCGCATCAGCTCCCTTAGCACCCTTGATAATGTGTCCAATACCATTGAAGGTCAAAGTTGCTTTTTCAAGGATAACCCCATGTTGAAGGATATTTCCGATTGAGTTGCAACCATAGTTAGTTACACGAGTGTCAATCCCTTGAACCTGACGACCACTTGAAAGAGCTACGACTTTAAGGTCAGCATGGCTACCGTTACCAATCAAATCGCTATCAAAATCAGCAACAACATTTCCTTCGTTCATGACACCGATTGCCCAGTCAATGCTGGCATCGTTGCCTAGTTTACCACGGCGGCTAATGTAGGCAGTGACATTTTCACCTAAACGGTCAATAGCTGCAAATTTCACTTGCGCACCAGAGCGAGCAATCACTTCGACCGTGATATTAGCAGTTGCCTTGGCACTACCTTCGCCACGAGACTCTAAACGTTCAAGATAGCTGATTTTAGAGTTTTTACCTGCAATGATCAGAATATGCTTGTTAAATGGCACATCGCTATCGCTGTCTTGGTAGAAAATTCCTTCGATTGGCTCTGTAATCTCAACGTTATCAGGAATGTAGAGAACAGCACCACTGTTAAAGTAAGCCGTGTGGTAGGCTGCCAACTTGTCATCGTCATACTTAACAGATGACATGAAGAATTCCTCGATAAGTTCTGGAATTTCTTCTAAAGCTGAGTGAAAGTCTGTAAAGACTACTCCTTGTTCAGCCAATTCAACTGGAGTTTGTTCAAAAACAGTCTGCGTTCCTACTTGCACCAACTTCAAGTGATTATCTAGAGCCGTGAAGTCAGGAACATTTGCTGAAGGTTCACTTTCTGTGATGGTTCCATCTCCCAGATTCCAACGGTGAAATTTGACACGCTCAATGACTGGTAATTCCAAACTCTCAATCTTATCAAAAGCTTTTTGACGGAGGTCAGCCAACCAGCTTGGTTCAGCGTGCATTTCTGAAAAAAGTTTAATATTCTCTTTAGTCATTTACTTCTCCTAAAAGATACGAGGGAATTACAATTCTTCCTTGTAGTCGTAGCCAAGTTCTTCAGCTAGTTTTGCGTATCCTTCACGTTCCAAACGGGCAGCCAATTCTGGACCACCAGAAAGGACAACACGACCTTCCATCATCACGTGGACCACGTCTGGTGTAATGTAGTTCAAGAGACGTTGGTAGTGAGTGATGATCATAGCACCAAAGCCTTCGCCGCGCATAGCATTGACACCTTTCGATACGACTTTAAGGGCGTCAATATCAAGACCTGAGTCAATTTCATCTAAAAGGGCAAAAGTTGGTTCCAACATCAAGAGTTGAAGAATTTCATTACGTTTTTTCTCACCACCAGAGAAACCTTCGTTGAGGTAACGCTCTGCCATTTCTTCTTTCATGTTGAGCAATTCCATTTTCTCGTCTAGTTTAGTGATGAACTCACGAACCGAAATCTTTTCATCATCTTCTTTACCAGCATTCATGGCTGCACGAAGAAATTCAGCGTTAGTAATTCCTGGAATTTCAGATGGGTATTGCATAGCCAGGAAAAGTCCCATACGCGCACGCTCGTCCACTTCCAACTCAAGGATATTTACGCCATCAAACAAGACCTCACCTTTAGTAACCTCATAGTTAGGGTTCCCCATGATAGCGGCAGAAAGAGTCGATTTACCAGTACCATTTGGTCCCATGATAGCTGCGATTTCTCCTGTTTTCAGAGTCAGATTGACCCCTTTCAAAATTTCTTTTCCTTCAATCTCAACGTGAAGATCTTTGATCTCTAATACTGACATGATAGTTCCTTTCTTTTTCTGGCCTACTTCCTTTATCCTTAAAGAAATCACTTACATTTCTCAAAAAACACAAGAAAAGGTCCATAAATATACTCTACTAGTATAACAAAAAAAAGCCTAAAAGGCTTTGATTTTGTTTAGAAGCTAGTGACTAATCCTTGCGGTTTAGGTGCTGATCAATGGCATCTACTATTTTCCCCATTACATAACTTAACCTAAAATTTCGAAAAAGTAGAATGGCCCAAAAGGCTGCCATGAAATAGCGACCAGTCATCCAAGCTTCATTAAAAAAATAAGTCTCAGCAGCGGTAAATAGTGCTATCACGATAAATTGTTGTCTAGTCATAGGATTATTGTACCATGAAATCCACTTTTAGTCTTCTTCGACCATGACTTTATCAGCCAGAAATTCAAATCCCTCTGGAATCAGGCTCTCTTCTTCTACCTCTTGATCTGCTTGAGAAGACTTGTTTCTAGCTGAAAATGCTGCTCGAATCTCTTTCCATTCCTCTAGGGAAATAGCCAGAATCTCAGGTGAAAATCCAGCTGCTTGGCTGAGAATATTGCCGAACATGGTATTGAGGTTATCCCGTTTCATGGTTTGACCAGCATTGAAATTAGACTCAAAGGCTAAAATAGCATGGTGTTCATTGGCCGCAACTGGTTGAGAACCTACGAGAAGGGCCTTATCAGGTCCAGCTAAACTTTCAATCACTTCTCCCCATGCATTCTGGAGGCGAATCAAGTTTTGCCGTGCCAATTCAGGATTTTCAACAGCTTCTTGTAGGATAGCCTGAACTTTATTACGGTCTACTCGATAGACTGTCTTGGAAGTTGCTGGACGACTAGGAACTGGCGCAACTTGTTTAGGAGCCGTGCCCACATTGGCAAGTTCTTGTTTGAGACGGGCGACTTCCTGTCTCAGTGCAGAAATTTCACTTTCAACTGCTCCCGAAACCGCAGATTCAGGCTTGATTTCCGCTAAACGAATGGTCATCATCTCAGCGTAAATCTTAGGTTGCAAGCTGGCCTTCATATCTGCTAAACTCACTGTCGCTAAGCGTATCATTTCAAAGAGACTTTCCTGAGAAAGAGCTAGATTGTCCATAAAAACTGGACTATGATGAGTATTTTCGCCACCTGTCTGAACAACTAGTAAATCACGCAAATACTGCAAGAGATCCGTCACAAACCGAGTCATGCTTTTGCCATTTTCAAACAAAAGATTCAAAGAATCGAGTGCTTTGGGGACATCCTGTTGGGCAAAAGCGGCCACATAGTCATCTAGAGCTGATAGACTAATAGTGCCTGTAATCTCCTCAGAAATAGCTGTCGTTAAAGCATTCCCTTGCGTCAAACTCAAGGCTTGGTCCAGAATAGACAAGGCATCCCGCATTCCACCTTCAGCCCGTCTAGCAATGATTTCCACAGCCTCTGGTTCAGAACTGATATTTTCTTTTTCTAAAATATGATGAATATGTGCCGTGATATCTTGCGTTCTAATCGATTTAAACTCAAAACGTTGGACACGCGATAAAATAGTTGCTGGAATCTTGTGCAATTCGGTAGTCGCCAAGATAAAGACAACATTTTGAGTTGGTTCTTCTAGCGTCTTTAAAAGCGCATTAAAAGCTCCTGTAGACAGCATATGAACCTCGTCTATGATATAGACCTTATAACGTGCCAAACTAGGAGCATAGGTAGATTTATCACGAATTTCTCGGATTTCATCAACTCCGTTATTCGAAGCCGCATCCATTTCGATAACATCTTCTAAGCTACCTTCTGTCACTGCTTGGCAGATATAGCAGTTATTACATGGTTCTCCGTCCACTTGGTTGGGACAGTTCATAGCCTTGGCAAAAATCTTGGCCACACTGGTCTTCCCAGTCCCACGGGGACCCGAGAAAAGATAGGCATGACTAATCTTTTCCTGCTCGACCGCTTGTTTTAGGGTTTTAGCTACAACCTCTTGGCCTACCAGTTGTGAAAAAGTTTGGCTTCTATATTTTCGATAAAGTGCTTGATACATTAGACTTTCTCCTCAAACATCGTAAAGTCCCATTCTGTCTTCTCAAGCAAAATAGCGACAAATTGTTCCAAGTAATCACGGTCAATGGCATTGTAATCATCAATAACTGAAGAATCCAGGTCTAAGACACCCAGCAATCGACCATTCTTGAGCATGGGAACCACGATTTCACTCTTGGCCATACTATCACAAGAAATGTAGTTTGGATAGGTGCTCACATCCCCAACTAAAACAGTCTCTTGAAACTCAGCAGCTTCTCCACAAACGCCTTTCCCAAGCGGAATGCGAATACAAGAAACACCACCCTGAAAAGGCCCTAAAACCAACTCGCTACCATCAAACAGATAAAATCCTGCAAATACAGTATTCGGAAAGCGAGATTTTAGGAGGGCACTAGCATTCGAAAGATTGGCAAGAACATTGCTCTCACCTTCAAGTAAATAAGAGAGTTCCTCATTTAACAATTGATATTGTGATTGTTTTTCTGAATCTAACATAGAACTATTATATCAAAAATGGGAAAGAGACAAAAGAAAAATCCCTTGTTTTAAACAAAGGATTTTGTGATTATCAATTGATTAAAGTTCGATATCACCGAACAAGTCAGCCATTGAGAATCCTGTTTGTGTTTCTGGAAGTTCGAAATCACGTTTTTCTTGACGTTTTGGACGACGTGGACGAGCAGCACGTTTTTCTTCTTTTTGTCCTTCTTCTTGAGCTGGACGTTCTTCAAGAGCTTTGATAGAAAGTGATACACGTTCTGCGTCAGCGTTAACATCAAGGACTTTAACAGTAACTTCTTGACCAACAGTAAGAGCTTCTTTTGGATTTTCGATACGTTTGTGTGAAATTTGTGATACATGAACAAGTCCATCGATACCTGGCAATACTTCAACAAATGCACCGAAGTCAGTCAAACGTTTAACTGTTCCTTCTACTACATCACCTTTAGCCAATTTTTGCTCAACGCCATCCCATGGTCCAGGTGTTGTTGCTTTAAGTGAAAGTGATACGCGACCTTCTTCTTCGTTAAGATCAAGGATCTTCACTTCGATTTCTTCACCAACAGTTACAACTGATTTAGGTGATACGTTACGTTCGTGTGACAATTCAGTCAAGTGAACCAATCCGTCAACTCCACCAAGGTCGATGAAAGCACCAAAGCTAGTGATACGAGCAACTTTACCAGTTACGACATCACCAACAGCCAATTTACCGAATACTTCAGCACGAGCTGCTGCAGTAGCTGCTTCAACAACTTCACGACGTGAAAGGATGAAGCGGTTTTCTTTAGGATCAACTTCTTTGATTTTAGCATCAAATTCTTGACCTACGAAACGCTCAGTGTTACGTACGAAACGAGTATCCAACATTGAAGCTGGGATGAATCCACGAACACCTTCAAATTCTACTGAAAGTCCACCTTTAACGGCACGAGTTCCTTTAACAGTAACAACTTCTTCTTCGCGTCCTACAAGTTTGTCCCATGCTTTGCGAGCTTCAAGGCGTTTTTTAGATACAAGGTATGTAACTGTATCAGTATCTTTACCAACTACTTGACGAAGTACAAGAACATCCAATACTTCTCCTACTTTCACAAAGTCATTGATATCTGCATCGCGATCGTTTGTCAATTCGCGAAGAGTCAAGACACCTTCAACACCAGTCCCAGAGATTGCAACGTTAGCTTGAGTCGCATCAACTGTCAATACTTCAGCACTAACAACATCACCAGGCTCAACTTGGCTAACGCTATTTAGCAAATCTTCAAATTCGTTCATCTAAAAAATCCTCCAACAATCAAGTTTTTTCAAAAACTTGACATACTTATAATTTTTTTCCTAAGCACCCGCAAAGACATGTTCATATCGTTCACGTCTTTCAATTATAAAAATAAAATACCCTAAGATATTTTTCTTTTTATCTTGAATTTATTACCTAAGAACTGGGGTAGCTGGATTCGAACCAACGCATGAGGGAGTCAAAGTCCCTTGCCTTACCGCTTGGCTATACCCCATTGATGAATGGAGAGAGAGGGATTCGAACCCCCGAACCCGAAGGAGCGGATTTACAGTCCGCCGCGTTTAGCCTCTTCGCTATCTCTCCAATGTTTAACGAGAACTATTATATCATGAAATTTTCAATAAAACAAGTATTATTTTGTCAAATTATAGTTTTCAATCAAAATTTCCACAGCTTTTTCAAGTTTTTTATAAAAACTATCGACATTTCCATTCTTTATGATGGCAAATTGGCTATCTAATTCGGCAATTTCCCCAATAACCTTTTTCCCAATCGTCAAAACGTATCCTTCATAGCTGTCTTTTCCAACAGTCACTTTTGCATCAGTTAATTGGATTTCAATTTTCTTATCTTTTTTACTCATACTGTACCTCTTTTCACTTTTTCTATTGTACAAGAAAATGCTCAAACTAGCAAGAAAAAACTCCATTTCAGTCCTTACAACTGCTATGGAGCTCTTCTTTATTTCATGTCTTTTAGTCCACTTTGACAATCCATCCTTCAGGCGCTTCTACATCACCAAATTGGATACCAGTCAATTCATCATAGAGTTTACGTGTAACAGGTCCTACTTCTGTTTCACTATAGAAAACATGGAAATCATCGCCATGTTGGATGCCTCCAATTGGAGAAATAACTGCTGCTGTACCACAAGCACCTGCCTCTACAAAACGATCCAAGTTATCGATTGGAACATCACCTTCGATTGGTGTCAAGCCCAAGCGGTGTTCTGCCAAGTAAAGCAAAGAGTACTTGGTAATGGATGGTAAGATGGATGGACTCAATGGCGTAACAAATTCATTGTCGGCCGTGATTCCAAAGAAGTTGGCTGATCCGACTTCCTCAATCTTTGTATGTGTAGATGGGTCTAGGTAGATAACATCTGAGAAATGGCGTGATTTGGCCAACTTCCCTGGCAAAAGACTCGCAGCATAGTTTCCTCCAACCTTAGCCGCACCCGTACCATGTGGAGCGGCACGGTCGTATTCATCCTGAATCAAGAAATTGGTTGGAACCAATCCACCCTTAAAGTAATTTCCAACTGGCATAGCAAAGATAGTGAAAATATACTCTTCTGCTGGTTTAACCCCAATAATATCTCCAACACCAATCAACAGCGGACGAAGATAAAGGGTTCCACCTGTTCCATATGGTGGGACGTATTCTTCATTTGCACGCACAACTGCTTTACAAGCTTCTACAAACATTTCTGTCGGAACTTGTGGCATCAAAAGACGGTCGCAAGTACGTTGCAAACGCTTGGCATTTTCGTCAGGACGGAACAATTGAACACTGCCGTCCTTGGTACGATAGGCTTTCAATCCCTCAAATGCTTGCTGTCCATAGTGGAGACTTGGAGAAGACTCTGAAATATGCAAGGTTGCATCCTCTGTCAATTCTCCTTGATCCCATTGACCATTTTTGTAGTGAGCGATATAACGGTAAGGTAATTTCATATAAGCAAATCCAAGGTTTCCCCAATCAATTGCAACTGTCATGTGTTTCTCCTTTATACTATTCAAACTATGTGTTCTATTCTACACTTTTCTAGTAAAATTTCAAGTATTATTTGTAATTTTCTGAAAATTTTTCAATACAAAAAAATCAGCCCTCTGGACTGATTTTTTTATGAATTCGCTTTATCCTCTTTAAAGACTTCTTTGAGGTAAGCATCGAAAACTTCTTCATCTGAAATCGTGTCTGAAATAAAGCTTCCATTGCTAGTACGTTCTGACAAGTTGAGGTCTTGCAATCGACTCTCATAGATTGTTCCCTTGTTAGATTGGACAAGTAACGTTTGGTCGTTTTCTTCTACTTCTGTACTAAAGAGATCACCAACGAAACCTTGCTCTGCAACTGCTCCAGCCAAGAAGACTCGGTGCGGTTTGTTTTTCAACTCACGCAAGACTTGTAGGCCTCGTTTAGCACGGCTGGTCGCCGAAATTTCCTCAATGGAAATGCGTTTCAAGCTTCCACGTTGGGTCAAGAGGTAGAAGGAGGAGGTGTTACAGATAAAGGCTGCCTGAAGCGCATCATCTGCTTTCAGGTTCATAGCCTTGACCCCTGCCGCCTTGGCACCAACAACTGGAACCTCTTCGATATTAAAACGAAGGGCATAACCGTTTTGACTAATCAAGAGAACATCATCTAGTTTGATTGGAGCTACTGCTACTATCTGGTCTGTCTCGTCTTTGAGTTTGGCATACTTGACAGACTTAGACTTGTAGGTCCGCCATGGAGTGAATTCTTTGCGTTCTACACGTTTAATTTGACCAAGACGAGTTGCAGCAAAGTAGGTTGTCGCATCATCAAACTGATCCACTACTTCTGCATAGAGGATTTCTTCGTTAGTTTCAAAGTTTGTAATAGTCTGGCTCAGATGCTCTCCGATATCCTTCCAACGAATATCTGCCAATTCGTGGATTGGTCGATAGATGACATTCCCAAGAGTCGTGAACATCAAGAGGTGCTGGGTTGTCTTAGTAGCTTGAACAAAGATCAGACGATCATCATCACGTTTACCAATTTCTTCCAGAGTGGAAGCGGCAAAGGAACGTGGGCTAGTACGCTTGATATAGCCTGCCTTGGTTACGCTGACATAAGTATCTTCCTCGGCAATCAAACTAGCTGTATCAATCTCGATTGCTTTCGCAGTGTCTTCTAAAGTACTCAAACGTGGTGTCGCAAATTTCTTCTTGACCTCACGAAGTTCTTTCTTCATAAGATTGTACATGGTACGTTCATCACCGATGATAGCCGCAAGCATAGCAATCTTTTCACGCAATTCTGCTTCTTCTTCCTGCAAGACAACCACGTCTGTATTGGTCAAACGGTAAAGTTGTAAGGTCACGATAGCTTCAGCCTGCTCTTCAGTAAACTCATAGCTGACCTTGAGGTTTTCCTTAGCGTCAGCCTTGTTCTCAGAAGCTCGGATAAGGGCAATGACTTCATCCAAAATCGAAATCACGCGAATCAAACCTTCGACGATATGGAGACGCTTCTCAGCCTTTTCCTTGTCAAAGCGGGAACGCGCCAGAATCACTTCACGACGGTGGGCGATATAGCTAGACAAAATTGGGACAATCCCAACCTGACGAGGAGTGAAATTATCAATCGCTACCATGTTAAAGTTGTAATTGATTTGTAAGTCGGTGTATTTGAAAAGATAGTTGAGAACAAGCTCGGTATTAGCGTCTTTCTTGAGTTCGATAGCAATGCGAAGACCGTCACGGTCAGACTCATCACGAACCTCAGCAATCCCCGCTACTTTGTTATTGACACGAACATCATCGATTTTCTTGACCAGATTGGCTTTATTGATTTCATAAGGAATCTCAGTGATAACGATTTGCTCCTTACCGCCTTTTAGCTTTTCAATCTCCGTCTTAGAACGAACAACCACGCGCCCTTTCCCAGTTTCATAAGCCTTCTTTATTTCGTCACGCCCTTGGATGATAGCTCCTGTAGGGAAGTCTGGCCCAGGCAAGAATTCCATGAGTTTGTCCACCTTGGCTGTTGGGTGGTCAATCATGTAAACCGTCGCATCAATAACCTCAGCTAAATTATGGGGAGGAATGTCTGTAGCATAACCAGCCGAAATACCAGTCGAACCATTGACCAAGAGGTTTGGAAATGCTGCTGGCAAAACCGTCGGTTCTTTCTCGGTATCGTCAAAGTTCCAAGCAAAGGGAACTGTCTTCTTTTCGATATCTTGAAGAAGATAACCAGCAATCTCAGACAAACGAGCCTCGGTATAACGCATAGCCGCAGGCGGATCTCCGTCCATAGAACCGTTATTACCGTGCATTTCAACTAGAATCTCACGGTTTTTCCAGTCCTGAGACATACGAACCATGGCATCATAGATGGAAGAATCACCGTGTGGGTGAAAATTCCCCATGATGTTACCGACAGACTTGGCCGACTTACGGTAGCTCTTGTCAAAAGTATTGCCATCTTTATTCATTGAATAAAGAATACGACGCTGAACCGGCTTCAATCCATCCCGAATGTCTGGCAAAGCCCGGTCTTGAATGATATACTTGGAGTAGCGACCAAAGCGCTCTCCCATGATGTCCTCAAGGGACATGTTTTGAATGTTACTCATATATGATACAAAGCCCGTAAAATGCAAAGTGAAAATAGGAAATTATTGCAGTGAGCGATGCTCACAAGAAAATTTATCTTTTTCACCCAGCATTTAGGGCGTGTTCAACTCCTTTCAAAGAATGTAGAGTGGTTTTTATAAAATAGAGGATATTTACTGGAAATTAGTCCCGTGTTCAGTTACATTCAGTAACCAAAAGACCCTTTCTGTAGTTTAATCTTTTAAATTAAGGTTTTTATTTAGTTAGCGATTAATCAGTCTCTCCTCAGCATACTCAATCATCCTCTCCGCCACTACCTTATCATAGTCAAGGCCTATCTTGTTAGCAAAAGATTGAGCCTCTTGGTGGAAAAGTTTCATTGTTGCAAATAAAGACTGAGTGATTTTTTCTAAACTGGAGAAATCAAGCAGATTTGAGAATTGCTTCTCTTTCTCAGCAGGTAAATAGTTAAAGAGATACTTGTAGTTCTTTCCAATATCAACTCTTCCCCTATCACTTGCTACCTGCCAGGCCATAACTTTTAAGAGTTCTTGTTGACAAATCCCGTAGAGATGGTCAGTCACATAAATGACTTTCTTGCGACAGATTCCCTTGATCACGTAAGCTGACACCCACCAAAATTCATTACAAGCTTTTTCAAAATCAATCGCACTAGCTGGGCTTGTCCGAAAACGTTGGGGACTTGGAAAGTAGGGTTCAAATAATCCCTTCTCATCCTCTAAAACTGTGAACCCAGCCTCACTATCCACCCATTCTTGGATATAGTCTTTGGGGCAGAGGGTCAAATCAATTCGATTGCCATCTTCAAAGAGCATGAGATAGAGGCGACGGTGACCAAGAAAGACATGCTGCTCGATAATACGTTTGCCAAACTGGTCCAACCAAGAAAGATCTCTCGTCAGATTATCTAAGTCGTCCACAATATAGACCACATCGTAATCTTGAAACTCATCTTTTGGAGCTTTTGGGTTTGTCCGTGAACCAGACATGGCGACAGCCTCGACTTGGAGCACTTTTGCGGTTTGAAAAATTAGATCAAGCATTTGCGCTTCACTTCTATGTTGTCTGCACATATCTTTTATAGAATTATTTTTCATTGCCGTCTTGTTCCTCTTGTTTTGGGATGCCTCGTATTCTTTTCATCTCAAGTTCTCCTACTATCAATTGGATAGTTGAACAAATCCCCAAAACGATTAAAATAAAATAAAACAAATTCATATCGTTTCTATGATATATTTGAAAGCTTCTCCATAATACAAAAGTATTTACTAATGAAAGAAGGAAAAGTAAAATAGCGTTGAATAGGAGTGTTATAGCAAACTTACTCTTAAAATACCTATAATGTTTTCCAATCCGATAGAGGGTATATAGTGAGAAAACAATCATCAAAGGTGTGAAGGCAAGTGCATAAAATAAGATAAACCCTATTCCTGAGTATGGTTTACTTTCCATTGGTAGATCTAATAGACAGATACCAATAGTGAGGATGTTCAATATAAACAAGGATACTGTGCGAGCACACTCTTTTATACCTTTATTGGTCATTAAATCATATATAATTCCAAAAATGGCTAGGAGAACAAGGAAAAAAGGCAACATTAATAACGTAATCAATACCGCACCTCCAATAGTTTTAGCGATTGTTTACCTACAAAAGATAATCATCACCTTTACTTGAACTTTACAACTCCCCTGTCTGGTATAGGTTATACTCTTAAAGAAACGGGTCTGAGTAAGGTCATCCGTCAGATTATTGAGGAGGAGATACTTGAGTTCTCCAGTCTATACCGAGCTAAGCTTCGTGGCTAGGAGGTGATCTTACTTGTCCACGTGAGACCAATCCAAGACTTGCCCCAGCTCAGCCTTGAGGAGATGATCCTGCCAGAGCCTCATACTTCTTCCGTTTCCTTCTCAAAAAGGGTGGGCGATATTTAGCTCAAGGTACTTTTCGACAATCTGCTCAAAGGTCTGCTGAGGCAACCTGTCAATATTTTCCAAGGAAGCTGCTAGATACATGACAGGCGCAAAGCGAACATTCCCTTTGGCGAGATTGACTGTCCGAATCTGGTCGGCGAAGTCATAGATTTCTTTAAATAAGAAGCCATGAATAACGGCCAGAGTCGCATAGGTGCCAGTTGCTTTATCGTCCAGAAACTACTTTTCAAAAAGCTCTTTCGCTCGGGTTTTGCTGATTTTTTCTTCCATCTTGGATAGTTCAAGCGAATCTGTCAGACCCAGTTTGTTGTCAAGCGTCATAAATACAGCTCTTTTCATTTAGATAGATTTTCTAAGCCCTGTTCCCACAGGTTTAAAACCTACTGTCTGATAAAATCCATCCGCTTCTGATATTAATTCAATGCGAGTCAAAGGATATTTTTGATGAATTTCAGCGATCAATCGCCGTCCCAATCCTTTTCCGCGATAGGCTTTATCAATGATAATCTCAGCTAAAAAGGTCGTCATGACTTCATCTGTCAAGTAGCGAGTAAAACCAAGGATTTTCTGGTTCTCTTCAACTACCAAGTAATGGGACAGATTTGTTGAAAATAATGATGTCACTTTTTCCTCTGTAAAAGAAAGCCATTTTTCACTTTGATAAAGTCTATAAATAGCTTGACAATCTTTTGTGCTTGCAGGTCTGATTATCATTTTCTACTCCTTTCAAATCCGATGCGACCACTAACAATTTTTCAACTCAAATTTAGTTATATTCTAGTTGCTCTCCGTCGCTTCTTCCTTCGCCTTCTTAGCTGGTTTGCGTTTTTTATAGCGGCTGCGGATGGTGTTGAGGTGATCGCGAAGATTGACCTTGTGAGTTCTTTCATGATAAGCGTAAGCACAGATGAAGGTGAAATCCACAAGGAAATCATAAATTTCTTGCAGCTTGAGGCGGACGGACTCATTCACGCTCTGGTGAGCTTGTCCGAAAATCTGGTGAGAAAATTGTCATTTCATTATTTGGGATAACCATGAATTGAATCCAAACGATCCAATTTGAAAGCATTTAGCTTTGTTTTAGAATTATACTGAACTATAGCAATTTTCTTATGAAGCTTATCTAGTTTCCCATCATCCAGTTTCTCGTTGGTTGCCACATTAATAAATCTATTAATTGTGTCACTATCGGATTCATTATTGCTATTGTAATTATAAATAATCAATTCAGAATCTGTCTCCAAAAGTGAGTTAAGAATATTATTCCACCACCAAAAATCACTGCTCCCCATTGACATGCCATAAATAATGAACAAATCAGTGTCTTTAAAATACGATTTATATCTTTTATCATTTTGGGCCCAATAAGGTTTCAAAAAATTTTTAGCTTTATTTTTATTTGAAGAATTTGTTATTTGACTCTCATTGTCAAATCCAAATAGCATTGATTTTGGTACGTTTTGATATCCATGAGGATGTGCGATATCAACCATTAAGTAACTTGAATAATAAGTTGTCTCATCGAATCTCTTACGGTGGCATTTCCCCTCTGAAATGCTATTTGGATTAGGGTGAAACCAAATTTGTCTGTCTGAAACTTTATGAGGTTTTGGATCATACTGCCCTTTATCCAACACTAAAATATTATCTAGCATAGATGTATAGTTAAAATTCAGAATCTCCCAATTAAATAACTTATAGTGATCTGTCTTAGAAGGGAAATGTAATTTTCGAAAATTATCTTCATCTAAATCTCCTAAAAAATGAGTGAAAGAAGCAAGAGCGATTCCTTTTTCAGTGCTATCATTCCCTAACCTAGCAAGCATATTAGGAGTTATAATCTCATTTAAAAAATTAGAAAATTCAACCTGAAACTGATTAAAATCATCAGTCAATTTCTTTTCATCAATACAATTATTCTCGTTGAAAATTTCAATTAAACTGTTCTCAAAATCACTCCAATTTGGTTTAATACTAGGATTACTTTCATTTTCTTTCTTATCTTCAGTCATTTTTTGGAAGATTATATTATCTTTATCAAAATTTTTATAACAAAGATAATTGTAGAAATTTTGATAAGATGTTCGATACGGAGAACCTAGATATTCCATGAGTTGAATATCAACTCCATTACCAAACAAAGCCATAATATTTATTTGACCATCATTTTCTAATGCCTCAAATTCTTGATCTGTGTATTTGGTATAACCCATATTTCCTCCTTCATCCTTTCAAAACGCCCCACTCTCTTCCAGCGTAAACTTGACATTATCCTCAATCCACTTACGGCGTGGTTCGACCTTGTCTCCCATGAGGACATTGACACGGCGTTCAGCGCGTGCTAGGTCTTCGATGGTGACACGGATGAGGGTACGGGTTTCAGGATTCATAGTCGTCTCCCAGAGTTGGTCCGCGTTCATCTCACCAAGACCTTTATATCGTTGGAGTGTTGCTCCTTTACCAAACTGCTTGCGGAGTTCTTCTAGCTCTCCGTCCGTCCAAGCGTAGGCCACTTCTTCTTTCTTGCCTTTGCCTTTGGACATCTTGTACAGAGGCGGAAGGGCGATATAGACATGGCCTGCCTCAACTAGCGGACGCATGTAACGATAGAAAAATGTCAAGAGCAAGGTCTGAATATGGGCACCATCTGTATCCGCATCGGTCATGATAATAATCTTGTCATAGTTGGCATCTTCAATAGAGAAGTCTGCTCCGACACCCGCTCCGATGGTATAAATCATGGTGTTGATTTCCTCATTTTTAAGGATATCCGCCATCTTGGCCTTGGCTGTATTAATCACCTTACCACGAAGAGGTAGGATAGCTTGGAACTTACGGTCACGGCCTTGTTTGGCAGAACCACCGGCAGAGTCTCCCTCGACCAGATAGAGTTCATTCTTAGCAGGATTCTTAGACTGGGCTGGGGTCAATTTTCCAGACAACAAGCCCTTGTCTTTCTTATTTTTCTTACCATTTCGGCTCTCATCACGCGCCTTGCGGGCTGCCTCTCGCGCGTCACGCGCCTTGATAGCCTTGCGAATAAGATTGGATGCCAATTCACCATTTTCCATTAGGAAGAAGGTCAACTTATCAGCCACAATCCCATCCACAACTGGACGAGCTAGTGGACTCCCCAGTTTATCCTTTGTCTGTCCCTCAAATTGGAGGTGTTCTTCCGGAACTAGGATAGAAAGAACAGCTGCTAGTCCCTCACGATAATCTGAACCTTCTAGGTTTTTATCTTTTTCCTTGAGAAGTCCCGTCTTACGCGCATAGTCGTTCATGACCTTTGTAATAGCAGACTTGAGTCCCGTCTCATGCGTCCCACCGTCCTTGGTACGAACGTTATTGACAAAGGATAGAATGTTATCTGAAAATCCATCATTGTACTGGAGGGCGACTTCCACTTGGAAACCATTGTCTTCCCCCTCAAAGTACAGAACTGGTGTCAAGGTTTCCTTGTCTTCGTTCAAATAGGAAACAAAGTCCTGAACTCCATTTTCATAATGGTATTCAATCGCTTCATCTGTTCGTTTGTCTGTCAGAGACAAGGTCACATTTTTTAAGAGAAAGGCTGACTCATTGAGTCGTTCTGAAATGGTATTGTACTTGAAGTCTGTCGTAGAGAAGATTGTCGCGTCAGGCATGAAGGTGACTTTGGTACCTGTCTTAGACTTGGGTGCTGTACCAATTTTTTTCAAGGTTGTGACGGGTTTTCCACCATTTTCAAAGCGTTGCTTATAAACAGCACCATCACGAGTGATTTCTACTTCTAGCCAACTAGAAAGGGCATTAACAACAGAAGACCCCACCCCGTGGAGACCTCCAGATGTCTTATAACCCCCTTGACCGAATTTCCCTCCGGCGTGAAGAATAGTAAAGATAACCTCAACAGTTGGAATTCCCATGGCATGCATACCAGTCGGCATCCCACGACCGTGGTCCTCTACTGTTAGACTTCCGTCTTTATTGATAGTCACATCAATGCGGTCACCAAAGCCAGACAAGGCCTCATCGACTGCATTGTCCACTATTTCCCAGACTAGGTGATGGAGACCCGCACCGTCGGTCGAACCAATATACATCCCCGGACGTTTACGGACCGCATCCAACCCTTCTAGCACCTGAATGGCGTCATCATTGTAGTTATTAATATTGATTTCCTTTTTTGACACAAGGAACCTCCTATTTGTTCATCTTTTCTATTTTACAGGTTTTCTAGGGATTTTGCAAAGTTTTTCCCGTTCAGCTGTCACAATTTTAAAGGATATTCTCATCATTTCTACACCATTTCGTGGTATAATGGGTATATGATGACATTTGTATTATTAATTTCAGCTTATCTACTAGGCTCAATCCCTTCTGGTCTTTGGATCGGACAAATCTTCTTTCAAACAAATCTGCGAAAGCATGGTTCTGGAAATACTGGAACAACCAATACTTTCCGTATTTTAGGTAAGAAAGCAGGTATGGCAACCTTTGTGATTGACTTTTTTAAAGGAACTCTAGCAACGCTCCTTCCAATTCTTTTCCACCTACAAGGTGTATCACCTCTTGTCTTTGGACTTTTGGCTGTCATTGGACATACCTTTCCTATCTTTGCAGGATTTAAAGGTGGTAAGGCTGTCGCAACCAGTGCTGGGGTTGTTTTCGGATTTGCGCCTGTCTTCTGTCTCTATCTAGCGATTGTATTTTTTGGAACCCTCTATCTTGGTAGTATGATTTCCTTGTCTAGCGTTGCCGCTTCTATCGCAGCCGTTATCGGAGTTCTACTATTTCCACTATTTGGATTTATCCTAAACAGCTATGATCCTCTCTTCATTTTGATTATCCTAGCACTTGCTAGCTTGATTATCATTCGTCACAAGGATAATATCACACGTATCAAAAATAAAACTGAAAATCTTGTCCCTTGGGGATTGAACCTAACCCATCAAAATCCTAACAAATAAAACGCCAGTTTGAACTGACGTTTTTTTGTATGCTTATTTTGACTTGATGTAGTTGATACCGTCTGCCTTTGGTGCGACTGCTTTTCCAAAGAAGGCTGCCAAGACAAGGATGGTCAAGACATAAGGGGCGATTTGAAGGTAAACCGCTGGTACTCCTTGTAGGAAAGGTAATTGAGAACCGATAACTGCCAAACTTTGTGAAAGTCCAAAGAAAAGACTGGAAAGCATAGCACCGATTGGGTTCCATTTACCAAAGATCATCGCAGCAAGAGCGATAAATCCAGGACCGACAATAGTCGTTACTGAGAAGTTGACAGAAATGGATTGAGCATAAATCGCTCCCCCAATTCCCCCTAGGAAACCTGAAATAATAACCCCAAGATATCTCATCTTGTAGACATTGATCCCCAAGGTATCCGCTGCCTGAGGGTGTTCTCCGACAGAGCGGAGACGAAGACCAAAGCGGGTCTTGAAGAGGATAAACCAAGCAAGGAATGAGAAGGCAATCGCGATATAACCTAGTAGACTGGTTGACTTGAAGAAGATATCTCCAATCACAGGGATATCAGCCAAAACTGGGAAATCAAAACGTCCAAAAGTCTGGCTTAAGTTATCCGTTTGTCCTTTATTATAAAGAACTTTAACCAAGAAAACTGCTAAGGCAGGAGCCATCAAGTTCAATACTGTACCACTGACAACATGGTCCGCACGGAAATGAACTGTAGCGACTGCATGGATGAGGGAGAAAATAGCACCCACGATACCAGCAACTAACAAGGAAATCCAAGGGGTCGCTGCTCCAAGTTGTTCTGCAGACTCAAGGTTAAAGACAACCCCAGAAAAGGCTCCCATAACCATAATTCCTTCAAGACCGACGTTAACGACACCACCACGTTCAGAGAAGACTCCTCCAATACTCGTAAAAATAAGTGGTGCTGAGTAAATCAGCATAGAAGAGACCAAGAGGGTGAGTAATGTTGTAATAGACATCCTTACTTACCTCCTTTAACTTGTTTTTTAGGTTTGACAAAGCGTTCGATAATGTAGTGAACGCTGACAAAGAAGATAATAGACGCTGTTACAATGCTGACAAGCTCAGACGGAACTTGCGCAGCGTTCATACCCGGCGCACCAACTTGCAAAACTCCAAATAAGAAGGCTGCAAAGAGAATTCCAATTGGTGAATTTCCAGCAAGCAAACTAACTGCCATCCCGTTAAATCCGATAGCCAATGATGATCCCTGAACGTAAACGTTTTGGAAGGTTCCAAGACCTTCGACAGCTCCACCAAGACCAGCCAAAGCACCAGAGATAATCATTGATAGAATGATTGTACGTTTTGCTGAAATACCAGCGTACTCTGAAGCATGGGGATTGAGACCAACTGCACGAATTTCAAAACCGAGAGTCGTTTTCTTGAGCAAGAACCAAATCACGCCAACAGCAATGATGGCAAAGAAGATACCGATATTCATACGAGAATTGCCAGTCAACTCAGATAACCATGGCGTCTGATAAGTGGCATTGGCACTCACACGAATCGTTGAGTCCGTGCTTTGCATAAAGTCTTTCGGAAAAGAATGAATAAAGGCGTTCCCTACGTACAAAACAATGTAGTTCATCATGATGGTTACGATAACCTCTGATGTACCTAAATAGGCTCTGAGAATACCTGGAATAGCACCTACAATCCCACCTGCAATCAAAGCAATTACTACGGTCGCTAAAATCAACATTGGGCGTGGCATGTCCGGATGCGACAAAGCAAACCAACCACTAAGAATCCAACCCGCTAGTGCCTGACCAGGAAGTCCAACGTTAAAGAAACCTGCACGGCTGGCAACTGCAAACCCCAGACCAATCAAGACAAGAGGACCCATGGCACGGAAAATCTCACCAATTCCACGAAGACTACCAAAAGCTGTATAGAACAACTCCTCATAACCCCAGATAGCATCGTAGCCGAAAATCCACATGACGATGGCTCCGAGCAAGATTCCTAAGAATACGGAAATCAAGGGAACCGAAATTTGTTGTAACTTTTTAGACATCATCCTTCTCCTTTCCCAAGTTTCCACCTGCCATCAAGATACCAAGTTCTTGTTTGTTAGTCGTTTCTGGAGACACAATACCTTGAATCTTACCATCATGAATAACAGCAATTCGGTCTGAAACATTTAAAATCTCATCCAATTCAAAGCTGACAACAAGCACAGCTTTCCCGTTATCACGTTCTTCAATCAAACGTTTGTGGATATATTCAATGGCACCGACATCCAAACCACGAGTTGGTTGGCTGACGATAAGGAGATCAGGATCACGATCAATCTCACGAGCGATAATCGCTTTTTGTTGATTTCCTCCTGAAAGAGCTGCTGCTGGAACAAACTCGCTCGCCGCACGGACGTCAAATTCTTCCATCAATTTCTTGGCATGTGAAGTGATATTCGCATAGTTTAAGATACCATTCTTGCTGAGTGGCTCTTTGTAGTAGGTTTGAAGAGCGATATTTTCTGAAATCATCATATCCAAAATCAAACCATCACGGTGGCGGTCTTCAGGAACATGCCCCACACTGAGTTCCGTAATTTGTCGAGGATGCATCCCTACGATTGATTTGCCTTTTAATTCAACGCTACCTGACTCAACCTTACGAAGACCCGTAATGGCTTGAATGAGTTCAGATTGACCATTGCCATCAATACCTGCAATACCAACAATTTCACCAGCACGAACATCCAAAGAAAGATTCTTCACAGCTGGTACACCGCGGTTTTCATTGACAACCAAGTCTTTGATAGACAAGACTACTTCTTTTGGTTGTGGTGCCTGTTTCTCCGTTTTGAAGGAGACAGAACGTCCTACCATCATCTCTGCCAAGTCTGCATTGGTTGCCCCTGCAATCTCAACCGTCTGGATTGATTTCCCACGACGAATAACCGTCACTCGATTGGATACCGCACGAATTTCATCCAATTTATGGGTAATCAAAATAATGGATTTTCCTTCTTTGACAAGGTTTTTCATGATAGCCATCAACTCATCAATCTCTGAAGGAGTCAATACGGCTGTCGGTTCGTCAAAGATGAGGATATCAGCACCACGATAAAGTGTCTTCAAGATTTCTACACGTTGTTGAGCACCAACGGAAATATCTGCCACCTTGGCAGCAGGATCCACTGCCAAACCATAACGTTCAGAAAGAGCCTTGATTTCTTTAGTAGCTTCAGCTATATCTAGCACACCATTTTTAGTGATTTCACTCCCCAAAATGATATTTTCAGCTACTGTAAAAGCCTCAACCAACATAAAATGTTGGTGAACCATCCCAATTCCTAGACTAGCAGCTTTAGAAGGTGAATCTAGTTTGACAACTTGACTATTCACCGCAATTTCACCACTAGTTGGCTCGAGAAGTCCTGCCAGCATATTCATCAGAGTGGATTTACCCGCTCCATTTTCTCCTAAAAGTGCATGGATTTCACCTTTTCGCAGTTGCAAGTTGATCTTGTCGTTTGCTACAAATTCACCAAACACCTTGGTAATATCCCGCATCTCAATGACATTTTCGTGTGCCATATGCTTTTCCTTTCCGAGATTTATTTTGTTTCAATAAAACCTGCTAATCGTGTTAACAAGTTCTATTGAGACAAAAATTGCCTCAATTCTTAAAGAAGCGACCGATGGTCGCTTCCTAAGAAATGACTTTTATCCATTATTTTTCAGGAACTTTTACGCTTCCGTCAAGGATTTTAGCTTTTGCGTCTTCAACAGCTTTTTTACCTTCTTCTGAAAGGTTTGTCACTGCCAAGTCAACCCCTTTATCTTTCAATGAGTAGACAATAACTTGTCCGCCAGGGAATTCACCTTTTTCTGCCTTGTTAGCAATATCTTTTACAGTTGTACCAACTTGTTTCAATGTAGATACAAGAACAAAGTTTGATTCTTTACCATCTTTAGAAGTGTATTTACCTTCTGCTGCTTGGTCACGGTCTACACCAATAACCCAAACTTTTTCGTCTTCATTTTTACTTTCGTTCAAAGATTTTGCTTCAGCAAAGACACCAGCACCTGTACCACCAGCTGCTTGGTAGACAACGTCTGCACCTGCAGCGTATTGAGCAGCTGCAATTGTTTTACCTTTGGCAGCATCACCAAATGAACCAGCGTAGTCAACTTGGACTTTGATAGATGGGTCTACTGACTCAACACCAGCTTTAAATCCAGCAGCGAAACGTGAAATAACTTCAGATTCGATACCACCTACAAAACCAACTTGTTTTGTTTTAGTTGTTTTAGCTGCTGCAACACCAGCAAGGTAAGCTGCTTCGTTATCCGCAAATGTTACGCTCGCAACATTCTTTTGATCTTTGATCACATCATCAATCAAGACATAGTTTAAGTCAGAGTGGTCTTTTGCTGCCTCTTCAACTGCATTGTGAAGTGCAAAACCAACACCGAAGATCAGGTTGTAACTTCCAGCCGCTTGTTGCAAGTTGTTAGCATAGTCTGCTTCACTTGTTGATTGGAAATAAGTAAAGCCTTTATCTTTAGAAAGATTGTGTTCTTTACCCCAGTCTTGCAAACCTTCCCAAGCTGATTGGTTGAATGATTTGTCATCAACACCACCAGTATCTGTTACGATCGCTGCTTTGGTCTTCATTTCAGATGAAGATGAAGCTGCGTTACGAGAAGAGCGGTTACCACATGCAGCAAGTCCAACTGCTGCTACTGCAACTAGACCAAGGCCTAGCCATTGTTTCTTGTTCATTACTGAACCTCCTAAATAAGATGTGCAACGATGTTGCAAGTATGGATTGGTTGGCCACAAGGACCGCGTCACTCAGAGAGTGACTCAGACTAGTTTAAGTCTGTAAATGAGTATGGAAGTAACTCCCCGACCGTCATCTCGACCGTCGATTTATCTTTTGCGACAAGTGTCACTTTTAGATCTTTTTCAAAAAATTCAGCCATCACTTGGCGACAAGCGCCACATGGCGAGATAGGTTTTTCAGTCTGTCCGTAGACAATCAACTCTGAAAACTCTCTTTGGCCTTCGGAAACTGCTTTGAAAATCGCTGTACGCTCTCCACAGTTTGTCAAAGAATAGCTAGCATTCTCAATATTAACACCTGTATAAACGTTACCATCTTTCGCCACTAGAACAGCACTAACAGGAAAGTGAGAATAGGGTACATAGGCTTGCTTGCTGGTTTCAATTGCTAAGTCAATCAACTCAGTAGTCGCCATCTGCTAATTCTCCTTTTAAAATTGCCACGCCAGCTGATGTTCCAATACGAGTAGCGCCTGCTTCCAAAAAGGCAAGAGCGTCTGCATATGAACGCGCTCCACCAGCTGCCTTAACTCCCATATCTGGTTCGACAGTTTTACGCATCAACTTAACATCTTCTATAGTGGCACCACCAGTTGAAAATCCAGTTGATGTTTTGACAAAGTCAGCGCCTGCTTTCTGGGATAATTGGCAAGCCACAACCTTTTCATCGTCTGTCAACAAGCAAGCTTCGATAATGACCTTAACCAGCTTGTCACCACTTGCTTCTACGACAGCACGGATGTCCGATTCAACCAAATCCAGATTACCTGATTTGAGAGCACCGACATTGATAACCATATCAATCTCATCTGCACCATTTTGGATGGCTTCCTTGGTTTCAAAAGCTTTTACAGCTGAAGTTGTCGCTCCCAAAGGAAAACCAACTACTGTACAAACCTTTACATCTGAGCCTTCAAGTCCTGTTTTCGCATGTTTTACCCATGTGGGATTGACACAAACACTGGCAAAATCATACTCACGCGCTTCAGATAGCAAACGATCAATTTGTTCTTGACTTGCATCTTGTTTTAAAAGCGTATGATCAATATATTTGTTTAATTTCATATTCGGATTCCTCTCTTTTTCATGAGATGATTTCAATTATTTCCTGCAAACGTTTCACTCTATCATTTATTTTAACATATTTTTGAAATTCTGTAACTAGTTGAGGGGAAATTTTTCCATTTGTATAAACTTTTGCGACAATTTCTCCCTTTTGAACGGAGTCACCGACCTTCTTCTCAAAAACGATTCCAGTTTCATAGTCTAAATCATCAGACTTGACTGCGCGACCAGCTCCCAATCTCATGGCATAGAGACCAAATTCCATCGCTGGAAGGGCTGAAATGACACCTGACTCTTGAGCCGGGATATCTACTACATGCGCCACCTTGACTGGGCGATAGAGATCTTCTAAATCACCACCTTGAGCTGCTACCATTTCTTCAAACTTAGCCAGCGCTTGGCCGTTTTCAAGGTGTTGACGGACTTCTTCAACCGTCTTCTCGACATTTGCCAAACCAAGCATAATCTGAGCTAGTTCACAAATAAAGTGACTGATATCTTCTCGACCCTTTCCTTGAAGAATTTCAATTGCTTCTAGGATTTCGAGACGATTGCCAATGGCTCGTCCCAAGGGCTGGCTCATATCGGTAATAACCGCTACTGTCTTTCGACCAACGGCCTTACCCAAATCGACCATGGTTTGAGCCAATTCACACGCCTCATCAACCGTCTTCATGAAGGCACCCTCACCGACTGTTACATCTAGCAAAATAGCATCCGCCCCAGCAGCAATTTTCTTGCTCATCACCGAACTAGCAATCAAAGGAATCGTGTCGACAGTTGCTGTCACATCTCGGAGGGCATAGAGAAGTTTGTCTGCTTTAACCAGCTGATCTGACTGCCCAATAACAGATACACCAATGTCCTGTACCTGACGAATGAAATCTTCTTGACTTCGCTCGACTTGGTAGCCCTTGATTGCTTCCAACTTATCTAGGGTTCCGCCAGTATGGCCAAGTCCACGGCCACTCATTTTTGCCACAGGCACACCAAAGCTAGCAACAAGGGGAGCTAAAATCAAGGTCACCTTATCCCCAACTCCACCCGTAGAATGCTTGTCAACTTTAACCCCATCAATAGCTGACAAGTCAAACTCCTGACCTGTCTTAACCATATTCATCGTCAGGTCAGAAATCTCTCGTGTGGTCATTCCTTTAAAATAAACAGCCATAGCAAAGGCAGACATCTGATAGTCTGGAACAGTTCCTGTTACATAGCCTTCTACTAGCCATTTGATTTCATTTGAAGTCAGTTCTTGGCCATCTCGTTTCTTTTGGATTAAGTCAACTGCTCTCATTCTTTCACACTTCTAAGGATATAATATCCCTTGTCTTTCTTTATAATTTCACAATTTCCAAAAACATCTTCCATCTTGCTTTTGGCGCTCGGAGCACCTTGCTTTTTCTGAATGACAATGGTTAAATCACCTCCGTCTTTCAAGAAATCTCTGCTCTTTTCGATAATCTCATGAACAACTTGTTTGCCCGCTCGAATAGGCGGATTGGAAATAACATGGTCAAATTTCCCTTCAACTTGTTCATAGATATTGGATTGGAAAATCGTCGCTTCTACTTTATTTCGTTCAGCATTTTGTCGCGCTAAGTCTAGAGCGCGATTATTGATATCGACCATGGTTGCCTGAACTCCATAAGCCTTGACCAATGACAAACCCAATGGCCCGTATCCACAGCCTACATCAAGGACCGTTTCTCCTTTGTTAACCTCCAAACACTTCAATAAAAGTTGACTCCCAAAGTCAACCATTTTCTTGCTAAAAACACCCGCATCTGTTAAAAAGGTCATATTTTCTCCCAACAACTCCACTCTCAACTCATGTATGTCGTGAGCAGCATCAGGATTTTCTGCATAATACATTTTACTCATAAAACTATTTTACCATAATTGGGCTTGAATTGTAAATCGTTTACAAAGTGATGATCAAATGAAAAAGACTGAAGAATCCTAGTCAAAAAACCTTTTCTTCAATCTCTTTCAATTATTAGAAATACATTACAATCTATCGAGAACTACAAATTATCATAGTCAGGAAAAAACAGATCGTCTGTAAACAGGCGCATTTTTATTACTATTTCTTAACTTTAAAATACTTTATTATCAACAGGATTCCCAATATGATGTTTAGATAAAAGCCCAACTGATAAGTTTGTGTCAGAATTTTCAAACTTGTCCAAAGGCGTATCAAATCTTCTAGTGACATACGGAATAGATATCCTTCTGTAGCAATCCACAAAATCAAAAATAGATAACTACCAGCAGCAAGCCATTTCGTCCACTGCTTTTTTACTAACCAGGCAATCAAGAGTGAACAGATAAAGATAACTGTTACAAGGAGATGATCCATTAAGAAGGTAAAACCGTAATAAGTTTCTACAAAGCGTCTCCCATTATCCGCATTCGCTCCCCTTATAAAAGGTAGTGCAAAACTTAAAATAAAACAGAGTTCCAATATGTAATATCTCAAGATTTTCATTGTGCACCTCCTATAAGTTGCGAACTAAAAGGCCCACTTTTAATAACTGATAAGTCATCAGAAACAATTCCCTATTTCATCATTAAACTATTCAACCTCTATCTCTATTATACGATATTGACTTGCCACCATCAAGAAACCGCTTTATTTTTTTAATTTTTTATGGTATGATAAACAAAATATCTAGGGGAAAACAAATGACCAACGAATTTTTACATTTTGAAAAAATCAGTCGCCAGACTTGGCAATCATTGCATCGCAAAACAACCCCTCCCTTGACAGAGGAAGAGTTAGAATCCATCAAGAGTTTCAATGACCAGATTAGTCTGCAAGATGTGACAGATATTTATTTACCTTTAGCTCATCTCATCCAAATTTACAAACGCACCAAAGAGGATTTAGCCTTTTCTAAGGGGATTTTTCTCCAAAGAGAGAGTAAATCTCAACCCTTCATTATTGGAGTTTCAGGAAGTGTAGCTGTAGGAAAATCAACAACTAGCCGACTTCTGCAAATCCTTCTCTCTCGTACAGTTACTGATGCTACTGTAGAATTGGTGACAACTGACGGCTTTCTCTATCCCAATCAAACCTTGATGGACCAAGATATATTAAATCGCAAAGGTTTTCCTGAAAGTTATGATATGGAAGCTTTACTGGATTTTCTTGATCGCCTAAAGAATGGACAAGATGTCGATATTCCTGTCTATTCTCATGAAGTGTATGACATCGTTCCTGGAGAGAAACAACGTGTCAAAGCTGCTGACTTTGTTATTGTTGAAGGCATCAATGTCTTTCAAAACCCTCAAAATGAGCGCCTTTACATCACTGACTTCTTTGATTTCTCCATCTATGTGGATGCTGCTGTCGAGGACATTGAAAGTTGGTATCTGGATCGTTTCTTAAAACTGCTCAGCTTTGCCCAAAATGATCCCAACAGCTACTACCACCGCTTTACGCAAATGCCGATTGGAGAAGTTGAAGCCTTTGCACATCAGGTTTGGACCAGCATTAATCTCACAAATCTACAAAACTATATCGAACCGACAAGGAATCGCGCCGAGGTCATTCTCCACAAGACTAAAAACCATGAAATCGATGAAATTTACCTAAAAAAATAATTTCCCCTTGTCAAAACCTAAGTTTTCATATATAATGGTATAGTTAGTAAATATGGAGGTAAGAACATTGGCAAACATTAAATCAGCTATCAAACGCGCTGAATTGAACGTTAAACAAAACGAAAAAAACTCAGCTCAAAAATCAGCTATGCGTACTGCTATCAAAGCTTTCGAAGCAAACCCTTCTGAGGAACTTTTCCGTGCTGCTAGCTCAGCTATCGACAAAGCAGAAACTAAAGGTTTGATTCATAAAAACAAAGCAAGCCGCGATAAAGCTCGTCTTTCAGCTAAACTTGCTAAATAAGAAACAGTCCATAGAGGCTGTTTTTTTATCCTCTAATCAGAAAAGGTAGAAAATGAAAATCGCAATCATAGGATATTCTGGAGCTGGCAAGTCAACTCTAGCTGAAAAGTTGTCAAACTACTACTCCATCCCTAAACTACATATGGATACGCTCCAATTTCAACCGGGTTGGCAAGACAGTGACCGTGATTGGATGGAAACTGAGATGAAAAACTTTCTCACAAAGCACGAAGCTTGGGTCATCGACGGCAACTACTCTTGGTGTTACTATGAAGAAAGAATGCAGGAAGCTGACCAAATCATCTTTCTCAATTTTTCACCATGGACTTGTCTCTTTCGAGCCTTTAAACGGTATCTCACTTACCGAGGCAAGGTCCGAGAAAGTATGGCTGCAGGTTGCCCTGAACGCTTTGACTGGGACTTTATCCGATGGATTCTCTGGGATGGGCGGACAAAGAATGCTAAAGAACGCTATCAACGGGTTCAAGAAACCTACCCTGAGAAAGTAATTGTCCTCAAGTCGCAAAAGGAGATGGACTACTTCTTAGAAAATCTCGTACATAACAAGAAAAACCAACGTGCCTAACGTTGGTTTTTTGCTATTAGCCAATCACACTTCCGTTTGGTACAGCTGGATCAACTGTGAGAAGGATTATTTGGCCATCATGCTCAGCTGAGAGGAGTACATCAGAATAAGTATTTCATAAAATTATTAAACTCGAAAAAAAGCTCAAATACTATCTGATTACTGAACATTTCACCTACTAATGAGAAACACTTGCCTCTACTCTATAATAATAAAAATCTTCATCATAATTTCCAGCTGATTGAGCAATAATTAATCGCGGCCGTGAGCTATCTGATTGATCACCCATTGGATTTTTAAAACCTATTTTAAACAATCCAATAGCAGCACTCGTAGGACCACTTTGTAAACTAACATATGGAACACTGCTCTTCTTAGATGAATCTTTTATTACTTTAATCCTATTTCCGTCCCCAGTTGTTCCATCAGAATTAATTATCAATTCCTTACCACGACCATTTCTCCATGTTCCAACAAGTGTTGAAATATCTCCATTTTCAATCGCTTCAATATCTAAATCAACTTCTGAAATTGAGTTATGTTGATAAAGTTTCCACCAATTCAATCTATACGGTCTAAGGTAACTTTTCCCATAAAGAATTCTGTTCTCTTGAGTTTTGTCATTATCTGGTCCAGTTTCATTAGCAGGAATAAATGTTAACACTAACTCTTGCCCAATAATTGTATTTTTATTATCCCCCACAAAATAGACTTCATAATAACCATTATTTTTCTTCGGTTTTTTACTTTTATCTAGCTTGAATTGGGCATGTGTAGAACCACTCCAAAACAGCCAATTTCCCTCTTGTTTGGATATTTTGGGGAAGGCTGAAGTTTTATCTTCAAAATAATCTTCAGGACTGTACCCATACAAAGTAAAATTTGATTCCGCTATTGCTTTTTCTAAATAGTCATTAGAATATGTCCCTTCAAAAGCGTTTAAATCTCCTTGAAGAATATTATCCTTACTATTTTTAAAATAATCAGTCCTACTAGCAAACACCATTTCATGATTCTTATTTCCGTCTGATAAGGTAATTACCGTTAAAATGTTAGATGAATCATCTACATTATTAACTAAAATAGAGATTTTAAAATCCTTATTTCCATCTGACTTATTAAATTCTGTAACAGAAGACCTATTGTTGCCATCTTTCTTCCAATCCGTAGAAAAGTCTCCAAATACATTACCTTCGTCTGTATTATATGAAATTCTCCAATTTTGATCATTTTTAGCAACAGTAGCTTTCTCACCTGTAGAAGAAATATAATCACCTGAAATATCCTCAAAATCTGATCTTATGACGTCAGTAGTAGTTGATTGTACTTCTTGAGGTTTACTTTCTTTACGATTTATAAATATAGAAAGCAAAAGAAAAATAGCAAGTATTAAAACAACTCCTAAATAAAGAATAGCATTTTTCTTCATTCCCAATCTCCAAAATATTATTTATTTTAGTAAAAAACAGTTTTTCTATGCTAAAAATAGAAAACTGTTTTTATCTATAGATTTTAGCCAATCACACTTCCATTTGGTACAGCTGGATCAACTGTGAGGAGGGTTAACTTGCCTTCATGTTCAGCTGAGAGGATCATTCCTTGGCTGACATATTTTTTCATCATCTTGCGTGGTTTAAGGTTGGCAACGATTTGGACTTTCTTGCCGACCAATTCTTGCTCGTTTGGATAGTATTTGGCAATTCCTGAGAGGATTTGACGGTCTTCACCATCACCAGCATCTAGGCGGAATTGGAGCAACTTGTCAGAACCTTCCACTTTAGACACTTCTTTGACTTCTGCGACACGGATTTCGACCTTATCGAAGTCTTCAAACTTGATTTCATCCTTGTTGAGTTTGAGTTCAACTTCATCTGGATTCCATTCTTTTTCGACTGCTGGTTTGTTGCCTTCCATTTGTTCTTTGATATAGGCAATCTCTTCTTCCATGTCCAGACGTGGGAAGATTGGTGTTCCTTTGGCAACAACAGTCACACCAGCAGGGAAATCAGCCAAGCTCAAGTTTTCTAGGCTAGAAACTTCTGCTAAGCCAAGTTGTGCCAATACAGCGCGACTAGTTTCCATCATAAATGGTTCAATCAAGTGAGCTACAACACGAAGGCTAGCTGCCAAGTGGCTCATAACACTTGCCAATTGGTCACGAAGTGCATCATCCTTAGCCAAGACCCATGGGGCTGTCTCATCGATGTATTTGTTGGTACGTGAGATAAGAGTCCAGACTGCTTCAAGAGCACGTGGATAGTCAACTGCTTCCATATGTGTATGGTAGTCCGCGATTGATTGTTCTGCAACCTCAGCAATAGCATTATCAAACTCTGTTACACCCTCTACATAGGCAGGGATTTGACCATCAAAATACTTGTTAATCATAGAGACCGTACGGTTGAGGAGATTTCCAAGGTCATTGGCCAATTCATAGTTGATACGGCCGACGTAGTCCTCAGGAGTGAAAGTTCCGTCTGAACCAACTGGAAGGCTACGCATGAGGTAGTAACGAAGAGGATCCAGTCCATAGCGCTCTACCAACATTTCAGGATAAACGACATTCCCTTTAGACTTAGACATCTTGCCGTCTTTCATGACAAACCAACCATGGGCAATCAAGCGGTCAGGCAATTTCATATCCAACATCATGAGAAGGATTGGCCAGTAGATGGAGTGGAAACGAAGAATATCTTTTCCGACCATGTGGAAGACTGTTCCATTCCAGAATTTATCATAGTTAGCATGATCGTCTTGACCGTAACCAAGAGCAGTCGCATAGTTAAGAAGGGCATCAATCCAAACGTAGACAACGTGTTTTGGATTGGAAGGGACTGGCACACCCCAGGTAAAGGTTGTACGAGAAACCGCTAAGTCTTCCAAACCTGGCTCGATGAAGTTACGCAACATTTCATTAAGACGACCATCTGGAGTGATGAAGTCAGGGTGCGATTTGAAAAATTCTACCAAACGATCTTGGTATTTGCTGAGGCGAAGGAAGTAAGATTCTTCAGATACCCATTCCACTTCGTGACCTGATGGAGCGATACCGCCCGTCACATTTCCAGCTTCGTCACGGAAAACTTCCGCAAGCTGGCTTTCTGTAAAGAATTCCTCATCTGATACTGAATACCAACCAGAATATTCGCCCAAGTAGATATCATCTTGAGCAAGCAAGCGTTCAAAGACCTGTGCTACAACTTTTTCATGGTAATCATCAGTTGTACGGATGAATTTATCATATGAGATATCGAGTAATTTCCAGAGTTCTTTGACGCCAACTGCCATGCCATCAACATAGGCTTGTGGTGTGATGCCAGCTTCTTCCGCTTTTTGTTGGATCTTTTGACCATGCTCGTCAAGACCTGTCAGATAAAAGACATCGTAGCCCATGAGGCGTTTGTAGCGAGCTAGGACATCACAAGCGATGGTTGTGTAGGCAGAACCGATATGAAGTTTACCAGATGGATAGTAAATCGGTGTTGTAATATAAAAATTCTTTTCAGACATAATTTTTCCTTTCCAGGCAAATGAAACCTGTTTTTCTAACACTTCATTATATCATATTTTTAGTGATTTTCGATAGGAAAATCCATACAAAAACAAGACAGACAAATGTCCATCTTGTTTTTTTCTGTTCTATATCTTATTCATAGCGAAGGGCTTCGATTGGATCGAGCTTAGATGCTTTATTGGCTGGCAAGACTCCGAAAATCATCCCAACGCTGGCTGACACAGCCAAGCTAAAGAGAGCGATTGGGAGGGAAACCCCAACTTCGATACCTGCAATCATGTTTTGAAGCAATACTCCAGCTAACATGGTCATTCCAGCAGCAATCCCAAGACCGATGACACCACCTAGCAAGGTTAAGATCATGGATTCAATCAAAAACTGTACCAAGATATTAGCCCGAGTAGCTCCGAGCGCCTTACGCAGACCAATCTCACGCGTGCGTTCTGTCACCGAAACTAGCATGATATTCATAACACCAGTTCCCCCGACAAAGAGAGAGATGCCTGCGATAGCACTGATAATGGTGGTCATAAAACCAAATAGTTGTTGTACCTCTTGGAAGGCGGCAGTCGCATCCGCAACTTGGTACTCTCCTTGCTGAAGACCAGCAATCTCAGTCAGTTTTCGAGCCAACTCTGGACCCAAGGTCTGCGTTAGACTAGTATCATTGACACGAAAGACGATGTTCGAGATTTCATCAGTATTAAAATTGGCTGCGAGAGAGATATTGGTCGTAATTGGAAGACCACCAATCCCAAAGGCTTTAGCAGTTTTGGCTTCATTGCTAGTATAAACACCAATCACACGGTAACTAAACTCATTAACAGAGATAATTTGATTAACCGCAGCTTCTGGACTATCAAACAAACTCTTGGCTAGTTCTTCATCCAACAAAATTACACTGGCAAATTCCTTGTAGTCTTGCGGTCTTAGGCTTCTACCCGCAACGATTTCATTTTCAACTGCGTTCATGTAGGTGCTATTTCCGCCTGTCAGAGTCGCTCGTTCAACCTTCTTATCCTTATAAGATAAGGTGACGTTGGTCGAGTTAGTGACATAGTAACTGTCTACTCCTTTGAGTTTGGCAGCCTCCTTGACCCAAGACTCCAGTGGTTTTGGTGGTTCAACATGAACATCCTCTTCTTTCCCACTGACTGTCAAAGCGGATTGTTTCTGCGTAAAGGAGCCATCCTTGCTTTTGATAGGAGAGAAAAAGACATGGATATCCTTCTGTGATTTGGTCATGTTTTTATTGACCTGACGAGACATGGAGTCTCCCAGTGCCATGATGACGACGACAGACGAAACTCCGATGATAATCCCGATCATGGTGAGGAAGGAACGCATCTTGTGGGCCATGATGGATGAAAAGGCAAATTTCAGATTCTGCATCTTAGTTTTCCTCCTTTTCTAGGGCACTGTCTGATGAGATGACACCATCTCGAATGACAATCTGGCGTTTTGCATAGGCAGCAATCTCAGGCTCATGCGTGACCATGATAATGGTTTTCCCTTCCTTGTTTAGCTCCACCAACAGTTGCATGATTTGATTTCCCGTCTTGGTATCCAAAGCTCCTGTAGGTTCGTCTGCTAGGATGATAGAAGGATTATTTACCAAGGCACGGGCAATCGCTACACGTTGCTTTTGACCACCTGATAACTCGGAAGGCAAATGATGACTGCGCTCCGTCAGCTCAACCTTTTCCAGAAATTCCTCAGCCAATTTCCGACGTTTTGAAGCCGAAACTCCAGCGTAAATCAAGGGCAATTCGACGTTTTGAAGTGCATTGAGCTTGGACAAGAGAAAGAACTGCTGAAAGACAAAGCCGATTTGCTGATTGCGGACCTTGGCCAGTTGTTTCTCTCCCAGGCCTGCCACTTCTTGCCCTTCAAGGTAGTACTCTCCACTGGTTGGTGTATCCAACATTCCGATGGTATTCATCAACGTAGACTTACCAGAACCAGAAGGTCCCATAATGGCAACAAACTCACCTTCATGAACTTCTAGATTGATATTTTTAAGGACCTGCAGTTCTTGGTCACCATTTCGATAACTCCTACAGATATTTTTTAGACTAATTAGTTTCTTCATCAGCCTTCACCTCTTTTCCTTCTTCCAAGGAAGATGTTGGATTACTGATGACCTTGGCACCGTCTGTCAAACCTGAAGTAATTTCTTGGTTGTCCGCATCCGCATTCCCCAAAGTAACTTCTACCTTCTTCGCTTTTTTCTGGTCGTCTACAAGCCAGACATAGTTTTTGTCATTTTCGGTAACAACGCTTGTCAAAGGAACAAGGATGGCCTTACTCTTGTTTTTGACTTCAACACTGACTGAGAAGCCTTGTTTCAACTCACCGATATCGCTAGTCACATCAACAGTATAAGGGTACTTAGAGCCAGTATTTCCTCCAAGGGCTGCATTCGCTGCTTCTCCGTTGTTTTTAGGATAATCAGAAATATAGCTAATTTTTCCTGTCCAGCTCTTATCTTGGTAAACCTTCGAAGTAAAGGTAACTTCTTGCCCAACAGAAAGGTTAGCAAGGTTGTATTCAGACAACTCCCCTTTGACCTGCAAGTTTTCATTACTTACGACATGTACTACCACTTGGCTATTACCTGTTGGCGATTTAGAAACATTACGATTGACTTCAACTACAGTCCCTTCTAGTGTACTGAGGACAGTTGCAGCATCTAGCTGAGCTTGAGCCTTGTTGAGCTGAGCCACAGCATCTGCACGGTTATCCTTGGCATCACTGATTTGAGAATCAATAGAAGATACTGAAGAAGTCGCCGCTTGCGCTTGTTCTGGGAGTCCTGCTTCTGTTGGAACTTGTGGGGAAGCTGGGGCAGCTGATGCATTTTCACGAGCTTTGTTTAACTCCTCGATATGACGGTCTGCCTTTGCAACTGCACGATCGGCTGCATCATAGGCAGCTTGAGCATCTGCACTGCTGTATTTGACCAAAGCTTGCCCTTCTTCGACCTTGTCTCCAACCGAAACGAGAATTTCATCTAAATCTCCCTTACTAGCATCAAAATAAACGTATTGTTCATTTTTTGCTGTAACCGTGCCTGACAAGAGAACCGATGAAGCAACCGAACCTTCCTTAGCAGTAACGATATGTGAGGTTTCCTCCTTGACTGCTGACTGGGAAGGTTGTCTAAAAATCAAAATCCCCGCAGCACCGATAACAATAGCACTGGCAACACCAATCGCTGTGTATAATTGCCATTTTTTTGCCTTTTTATTTCTTTTCATATTTAAACTCCTTTAATCTTTTGCCTTACAAAAACCATTATATCAGAAACACCAAGCCCAAACAATGACAGTTCAGATGGAAACAATGACAGTTCAGGATCATTATTTCGTTCGGTATTCATTTATTAGATTATTGTGCTAGATATATAATACAATATCTTTTTGAATTTGGCAAGCGTTTTTATAATTTTTTTATCGTAGCAGATTTTTGCATTCAAAAAGTAAAAACGATAGAATATGACTATCAAAGCTATAAGGAGTTTTCTATGAGAGAATATGATATCATCGCCATCGGTGGAGGGAGCGGTGGCATTGCCACTATGAACCGCGCTGGCGAACACGGTGCTAAAGCAGCTGTTATCGAGGAGAAAAAATTAGGTGGAACCTGCGTCAATGTCGGCTGTGTTCCTAAAAAAATCATGTGGTATGGAGCGCAAATCGCTGAAAGCTTCCACCACTACGGCCCTGACTATGGTTTTTCAAGTTCAGATGTTCAATTTGATTTCGCAAAACTTCGTCAAAACCGTGAAGCCTACATCGACCGTGCCCGCTCGTCTTATGATGGAAGTTTCAAACGCAATGGGGTTGATTTGATTGAAGGTCGTGCTCATTTTGTTGATGCCCACACCGTCAGCGTTAATGGTGAATTGATTCGTGCCAAGCATATCGTGATTGCGACTGGCGCTCGTCCAAGCATCCCAACTATTCCTGGAGCTGAACTCGGTGGTAGCTCAGACGATGTCTTTGCTTGGGAGCAACTTCCTGAATCCGTTGCGATTCTTGGAGCTGGCTATATCGCCGTTGAATTAGCAGGTGTTCTCCACTCGCTAGGAGTAAAAACGGATTTGTTTGTCCGCCGCGATCGTCCCTTGCGCACTTTTGACAGCTACATCGTTGAAGGTCTTGTCAATGAAATGGAAAAAACAGGTCTACCTTTGCACACACACAAGGTACCCGTCAAGCTCGAAGAAACTGAGCAAGGTATTGCCATTCATTTCGAAGATGGTTCTAGTCACACTGCAAGCCAAGTTATCTGGGCTACCGGTCGCCGTCCAAATGTAGATGGTCTTGAGTTAGAAAAGGCCGGCGTTACACTCAACCAACGTGGATTTATCCAAGTGGATGAGTATCAAAATACTGTTGTAGATGGTATCTATGCCCTTGGAGACGTTACTGGTGAGAAGGAACTAACCCCAGTAGCCATCAAGGCAGGACGCACCTTATCTGAACGCCTTTTCAACGGAAAAACAAATGCCAAGATGGACTACACGACTATCCCTACCGTTGTCTTCTCCCACCCAGCAATCGGAACAGTCGGTTTAACTGAGGATCAAGCTATCAAAGAATACGGCCAAGATAACATCAAAGTCTACAAGTCAAGCTTTGCATCTATGTACTCTGCCGTTACAAGCCATCGTCAAGAGTCTCGCTTCAAACTCATCACCGCCGGTGATGACGAAAAAGTTGTTGGCCTACACGGACTTGGTTATGGAGTGGATGAGATGATTCAAGGATTCGCTGTTGCTATTAAGATGGGGGCAACCAAGGCGGACTTTGATGCTACAGTAGCTATCCACCCAACCGCTTCAGAAGAATTTATAACCATGCGTTAATTATTGTAAGAGACCTCTTGAGGTCTCTTTTTACTTGTAAAATCAGCCGTTACAAAATTGTTACCTTTAATTTAAAAACCGGTTGACTTCTGTTACTAAATTAGTATAATAGTTACTATAATTTTGAAAAGAGGTTAACAGTTTTGAAAAAAGCTCATATCTATGCCATTCCTGCTATCGGTGCTGCTCTCATCGCCGTATTGGCACAAATTAGTCTTCCTATCGGTCCTGTCCCCTTCACTTTGCAAAACTTTGCGATCGGTCTGATTGCTACTGTTTTTAGACCTAGGGAAGCCGTTCTATCTGTGGCTCTCTACCTCCTGCTGGGTGCCATTGGTTTACCTGTCTTTGCAGGGGGTGGTGCAGGATTTCACGTTTTAGTCGGCCCAAGTGCAGGCTATCTTTGGTTCGACCTTGTCCATGCTGGACTTACATCTTATCTCATCCATCAAAATAGTGGCTACATTCGCATTTTCCTAGCCAACCTCTTGGGTGACTCCCTCGTCTTTGTCGGAGGTATTCTCAGCCTCCACTTCCTTGCCGGGATGCTATTCGATAAGGCACTAGCTGTCGGTGTCCTTCCCTTTATCCTTCCTGATCTTGGTAAGATTATTGCCATTAGTTTCATTAGCCGTCCCCTACTCGAACGATTGAAAAACCTTCCTTATTTCTCAAGATAAAAAAAATAGTCCAGAACAAGTGTTCTGGACTATTTCCTTTCCAATTACTTCCTAAGAACTAACTGAAAATCAACTCTCATCTAGAGATTATTTATTTTTACGGCTTACAAAGTACAATCCACCAGTCACTGCCATCAAAGCAAGTCCTGCAACTACTGCTGCGCTAGATGCTTTTTCACCAGTGTTAGGAAGTTGAGGTTTTGGACCTGGTTTTCCTGGTTCATTTGGTTTACCTGGTGTTGGTTTTTCTGGAGTGTGTGTATTTGTGATATTGAAGCCTTCTACTTCAGATGTATAACCATCAACTGGAACTTCTACTACAGAGTATTCGATTGCTTGACCGTCTTTATAACGATCAAGGTCTGTGAACTCATAAGTCCAACCAGTTGCTTCTGAGGCTACCGCAGTCTTACCAGTATCTTTACCATCCGCAAGAAGTTTCACTGTGATAGATGCTGGACGGATACCGTCTTTGTTCTCTTCATCTTTCCAGATCTTATGACCTTTTACAGATGTTTTCTCTGGAGCATGTGTATTGGTAACAGTGTACTTACCATCTTTGTCCGTAGTAACTGTTGAGGTATATTCTTTCACAGCCACTTCTTTGACAGTGTACTTGATTTCTGTACCATTTTCATACTTAGGAAGTGCTTTTGATTCGAACTTCCAACCAGTTTTTTCTGAAACTTCAATTTCTTGAACAACTTTGTCGCCGTTAAGAATTTGAACTTTCACAGATTTAGTACGTTTGCCGTCTTGGTTGTTGTTGTCATCCCACACCTTAGTTCCTGAAAGAACGACTGTTTCTGGATTATGAGTGTTAGTTACCACTTGACCAGTCACAGAGGCTTCATAACCAGCTGGTACGTCTACTTCCTTGATAGAGTAAGTGATTTCTTTACCAGCTTCGTATTGTGGAAGTTTTGTAAATGATGCTACCCAAGTGTTAGCGTCGGTCTTATCCTTAGCTGTCAAGGTCAATTTCTTACTTTCAACAGCTACTGGTTTAGATCCATCTACAGATTTGAAAAGTTGAACCGTTACGGACTTAGGACGTTTGCCGTCTTGGTCGTTCGCGTCGTTCCATACTTTTGTTACCTTGTAGTCGATTTCTTTTGGTGCATATTTGTTTGTGATGGTAAAGTCTGTAATAGTTGATTCATATTCTGCTACGGCTTCTTCTGTTACAGTGTATTTGATTTCTTTACCAGCTTTATATTTTGCTAATTTTTCGAATGTAGCAGTCCAAGTTCCGTCTGCGGCTGCTTGAACTTCTTTCGATGCGACTTTCTGACCGTCTGCTAAAAGATTAATTGTAATCTTAGTTGGACGTTTGCCGTCTTGGTTATTCGCGTCATCCCAGTTCTTGGTTGCTTTAATGTCAACTGTTTCTGGAGAATAGCTATTTGTGATAGTGAATCCTGATGCAGCGTCACCAGTAACTTCTGAAGTGTAACCAGGAACAGTTACTTCTACTACTGTGTACTTGATAGGTGTGCCGCCTTTATCAGCATCAAGGTCTGCAAAGCTTCCAGCCAAACCGTTTGCAGCATTGAGTTCAAGTGTTTTACCTGTATCTTGACCATCTGCAAGCAATTTAACTGTGACAGAAGATGGACGTTTACCATCTTGGTTGTCCTTATCATCCCATGTTTTCTTCACAGAAACTTGAGTTTTGGCTGGTGTGTATTTGTTTGTAAATACAAGATCTTTTGCTTCTTTTGAAGCTGTTGCTTTCAATTCAGTCGCACTTACTTTTTCAACCGTTACTTCAACTTCTTGAACTGTCTTATCGTAAGTGATACCTGCTTCGGATCCAGCAACTTCAGAGATAGTGTACTTATGAGTTCCCACTTGGCTCTCATCATATGAGATTGGTGAGAAGGTCACTGTGCCGTCTGCGGCGTTTGTCACTGTTTCGACAACACTACCGTCTTCTTTCTTCAATTCAAAGCTGTATTTACCTGCTTCAAGGTCTTTACCTTCAAGAACTTTCTTAGCTCCAAGAGTTACACTTGTAGCCCCTGCTGGTGTGTAGGTGTTCTCGAATGCTTTTTCATCGTCGTAAGCAACGGTTGCTTCAAGGACACCTTTACCATTGTCCGCTACAGTTACTGTAGCTGTGATGGTTTTAGTATCGTACTGGATACCTGTAGCAGTACCCGCTTTTTCAGCAATCTTATAAGTATAAGTGCCTGCTTTGTCGAATTCCAATTCTGAGAACTTCACGTTTCCGTCTTTGTCATTCTTCACGGTTTCTTTCACATTGCCATCTTGGTCTGTCAAGGTGAACTCAAACTCATCAGCTTTCAACTCACGGCCAGTCAACTTCTTAGTCACTTCAAGAGAGGCTTTTGCTTTTGAAGTCCCATAGCTGTTATTGAATTCTTTGTCCGCTGGGTAAGTCACATTCGCATGAAGTTTTCCTTCGCCGTCATCTGTAACTTCTACTGTGACTTTAACTTCAAGATTATCGTAAGTCACACCGTCAATAGTTTGTCCAGCGTTTGTTTCAACAATGGTGTAGTTGTATGTGCCAGCTTTAGTATATTCGATTGGAGCGAATGTTACTTTACCGTCAGCAGTATTCTTCACTTTTTGAAGTTCTGAACCATCTGCATCATTCTTCAAGACAAACTCAAATTCATCAGCTTTCAACTCACGACCTGTCAACTTCTTAGTCACTTCAAGAGAAGCTGAAGTTTTTTCAGCAGCGTAAGTGTTTTCGAAAGTCTTATCATCGTTTTCATAAGTGACAGCTGCAACTAGTTTACCAGTCGTTGCATCTGTTGTTACAGTAACTTTAACCTCTACAGGGTTAGCATCGTATGTGACACCTTTTTCAGTTGTATTGGCTTTCTTCTCTACGATGTGGTAAGTGTATTCACCTTCTTGGTCAAATGACAATTCAGCAAATTTAATGTTTCCGTCTTGATCGTTTGTTACTGTTTCAACAACTTTATTTGTCTTGTCATCAAACAAGTCAAATTCAAACTCGCCAGCTTTCATCGCACGACCTGTCAATTTCTTGATGGCAGATAGTTGGGCTTTAGCTGAAGTGCGTTTGTTCTTAACCGTCTTAATAACCCCATCTTTACCTACGGTTACTTCAAATGGAGTTGAATCCAATTCATATCCCTTAGGGGCTTCGACTTCTGTAACAGTGAAATTACCTTTTTTCACATCGTCTTCAGAATACACTGAAGATTGTGCTACTCCGTCAGCATTCGTTGTTACAGTTTCTTCTGTAGCAGTTGCACCTGATGGTGGTGTAATCTTGAATTTAGCCCCTGCAAGACGATTTTGTGTTTTCTCATCCACTTTGTACAATGTGATTCGATATCCTGTTTTCAGTTGGATAGTACCACCATTGGTTACCTGAGAATTACGCCATACGCTTACCTTCGTATCTGTTCTATCAGTCCGATAAGTCAAAGGAACATTATCTCCTGAAACTTCCATGTTGTTACCAATTTTTGTACCATCAGCTGGTGCTGTTGTTTGATAAGTTATTTGGAAAGATGCAGGTTTTCCATTAGACGCTACATGAGAAGATGCATTATTAATTTTAATTTTAAAATCTGTATATGACTCATTCCATTCAATGGTATAGTCAACACCTTCTTTTAGTTCTTTTTTATCTTGCAAATTATAGTCACTATCATAATAACCCGAAACTACGTGCAACGTTTCAGGAATAAACTGCGTTGGTGAGTAGTTGTCAGAAATATAATCGTGAATATCAAGAACATTATAACTTTCTTGGCGATCATTCACTCGGAGTGTAAACGGATGGTAATACTCCCCACTCTTATTCAAGATTTGTGATGACCAGCTCCCCTTAGTAATCACTCCATGAACTTTAGCAAAGTTAGTATGCCCAATCTCATCACCATAATTAGGTCTGCTAGGTTGTCTTGATTTGATGATGTGTGTTACTTTATTTTTAGTTTCCGTATCAGGATAAGTGATATTTTGTTGTGTTATATCCTTTTTTACACTAAATCCGGTATAAAACGTGCCCGAAACATCATTCACCTGTGTTCCACCCTTTTTAGCAAGGTATTCATTCAATTTTTGCAAGGTGATTGTCACCTTACCACCAGAATTTTCACCATTCGAAACTACCTGTGCAGAAGCAACAGCAACACCTGTGCTCTTATCCGTAATCTCAAATGTTTCATTTTTTACTGTAAGAGGGGCAGGAATTGTAAATGTGAAAGTATCACCATCTGAAAGTTGACCATTATATTTACTTAAATCAAAATCGACCATATATTTATAGTTCGAATAAGCTTTATTAATGGTCAAATCATAGACGCCATTTGCATCTGGTTCCTTCAACTTACCATTATCAACATCCCAAACTTGAACGTTTGTAATAACATTTTGTAGTTCCTTTGCTTGAACTGTATTTGTCAGAACAGCAGAACCTAATAAAACGAGTAGTGGCGTTAAAATATAGAGCCACAATTTCTTAAATTTCATGACTTTCCTTTCTAAATGATTGAAATTGATTGAATAGTGCATCTCCTTCTCCCAGTAGGCAACACCCCTTTCAATCGCATGATTTGTTACACGATAACATACTTGTAACACTTGCTTTTAAAAATGAGTACACTATTATAGTATTTCGAAATATTTATTCAATTCAATCTTTAGCAGGAGTATCATTACTCTTGGTCAGATGGAAATATAGCAAAATATTGTCCATGACTATTATACTATATATCATTGAATATTTTTATTAAAATCTTGCAATTCACCCTGTTATTTATTTACACGATGTCAACTTTTTTGATATGTTATTTCATGACACCATATAAAAGGCGAATGTCCTAATAATTGTCTGAAAATACTGACATAATAGGAATTTCAAAAAGTAATAGCTCCTTGTAACAATCTGTTATTTATAATAAATCTATGATATAATAGTCTTATAGAGGCTTTCAAATAATCATCTATTCAGTTTATTTACGCTAAAGGGAAAGCTTGGGTAATACTAAATCTAGTATTTTTAATATTTATAGATAGGAAGGTAAAGCTATGGCAAATAAAACTAGAGAGTTAATCTTAGGTGCTTTTATCACTCTTGCAAGGAGAAACCCTCAGCGAACTTCTTTTACCATGACTGAGATTGCTGCAGAAGCTGGTATTTCCCGCCAAGCGATTTATCAAAAGCACTTTAATAACTTCGAAGATATTATCGATTATATCCACAAGGAAACCGATCAACAGATCTTTAATAATTTTAACAACTACTGTCCTAAAAGAGATGGCGATCCCATCACTTTCTTAGCAGACCACATTCTTCCTCTCATCTATGAAAAGCGAGAAGTCGTCGGTACCTTGTACAATTCTCAAGCCACCACTTGTTGGAAGGAGTTTCTTCGTGAGAAATATTCTCAGTGGGTACTAAACAATGTTAACTACCAGCTGAAATATAATTTTAGTGAAGAGGACATAGCTTATATCATTACAACCATGGCGATTTCATTCATTGAAGTGTGGATTCGTAAGGATAATCCAACTCCGCCTGAAGAATTTAGAGAGACTTTTATTCAATTGGCTAAGACTTCTCTCTGTGACTATATTGTGTCATAAAAAAAGAATCTTGAGTTCCACTCAAGATTCTTTTTATTGTCCACCTTTAAAGGCATCCACCATTACCTGAAATTCTTCATTTGTAAGAGTAATTCCCTTGCCCATTTTAGTATGATCTGGGCTCCAAGCGCGAATGTCAAACTTTGCAGGGGCTCCATTAAAGCTGACGCGGTTGATTTCCTTGGTCCATCCTTTTTCATTTTCGGACAAGGTTAGCAAGTGTTCTTCGATTTCAAATGTAAATTCTGCCATTTTGTTCTCCTTTTTAGTTTTCATTAGATTATTCGAAAAATCTTGTGGTTTTTAAGAAAATTTTATATAATGTGGATATATAAGAAGGGAGGATTCTATGAGACAGGCATTCCAACTAGTTCTAGATAAACTACATAGTTTTCTCAATGGGAATGATGATCATCCTCAAATCGAGGACAACTCCCTTACTGCTATGATTGAACAAGCCATCCAGAAAAAGACGGCTGTTCATGTCATACTTGCAGAAACAAGTTTTACGGGTGATATTGTCAAACACGACGCCAATCGCCAACAAATTATCGTCAAGAATTTTTCAAAAAACGTGACCCGAATCATTCGTATCAGTGATATTAAACGGCTTCGTTTCGTTCCCTCAACCGTACAAAAAGCTCAGAAAAGTCTATTTAAGAAAGAGTGAGATGTTCTTTGTATCCCACTCTTTTTCTTAACGGATTTGTTCAAAATGAAGGTGAACGGCGATATGGTCACCATAGCCACTTCTCTCCAAATCGCGTTGCAAGCGATAAGAGATATAGTGTTCTGCAATGGTAATGTAGCCAGCTCCAAGTAAGCGGTGTTCAACCATTGATTGGATCATGCTGATAGTGGCACGTTCCACTTTTGCTTCTTCCAAGTCCAAAACGACTTTTTTAGTAACTTGTGCAAGGTTTTGACGCAAATCATCTGTCAAAACATAAACGGTTTGAGCTGCTTTTAGGATAGCTTGGTAAATTTTATCTGGATCAAATTCAGCAATTTCTCCATTACGTTTGATTACTTGCATAAGGTTCTCCTTTATTCTTTGTTTTCTTTAATTTTAGCCAGCATCTTTTCTTCTTCGGCTGTTAGTTGATAGTTATCTAGCAGGTCAGGTCTGCGCTCGTAGGTTTTCTTTAAACTCTCATACAGCCGCCACTGACGAATCTTTTCATGGTGTCCACTCATGAGAACATCTGGTACCACCATGCCACGATAGTCATATGGACGTGTGTATTGAGGATATTCGAGAAGACCTGAAGAGAAGCTATCATCCTGGTGACTAGACTCCTTGCCAATCACTTCTGGTATCAGGCGAACGGTCGCATCGATCATGGTCATGGCCGCCAATTCTCCTCCAGTCAAGACATAATCTCCTAGGGAAATTTCATCGGTTACCAAGGTCTTGATGCGCTCGTCATAGCCTTCATAGTGACCACAGATAAAGATCAGTTCCTCTTCCTGAGCCAAATCCTCAGCGCAAGCCTGATCGAACTGTTTCCCAGCAGGATCAAGAAGGATGACACGAGGATTTTTCTTTTCAATAGCATCAAAAGCATCGAAAATGGGTTGGGCTCGGAGCAACATTCCTTGACCGCCTCCGTAGGGCTCATCGTCAACATGACGGGCCTTTTCAGCATATTCTCTGAAATTATGATACTGGATATCCAAGAGCCCTTTTTCTCGAGCCTTCCCAACAATCGAGTGTTCCAGCGGAGAAAACATCTCAGGAAAGAGGGTTAAAATATCAATCTTCATCATCTAACCCTTCTAAGATGTCCACATCAACCCGTTTGTTTGGAATATCAACATTGAGAACTACTGGCGGAATGTAAGGTAAAAGCAAATCTCGCTTACCTTTTCGCTTTACCACCCAGACATCATTGGCTCCTGGTTGCAGAATTTCCTTGATGGTTCCAACCAAGTTATCTCCCTCGTAAACATCCAAACCGATAATCTCGTGATAGTAGAATTCACCATCATCTAAATCATTCAAATCTTCCTCAGCGACCTTGAGACTATAACCCTTGTACTTTTCAATCGCATTGATATGATACATGTCTTTGAACTTGATAATGTCAAAGTTCTTCTGCTTACGATGGCTAGCGATTATTACTATTTGGACAAACTGATCTTTTTCATCAAATAAAGCCAACTCTGCCCCTTTTTTAAATCGTTCTTCTGCAAAATCCGTCACAGACAAGACACGCATCTCACCCTGTAGACCTTGTGTATTGACGATTTTCCCAACATTAAAGTAGTTCATCTTGTCTCCTGTATCTATTTCTATCCTTTATTTTATCACGTTCCAGGGATTTTCTCAAGTTGAAGAACAGTGACTGCAATCAGCTTTGAGAGTCTAAAAACTTTTCCAAATCACGTTCATGTTGGTACTTGATGGCGGCCTTCTTATCTTTGCCAAAGATGGTTTTGGTTAGATCGATATCGTTGATGGCCGCAATTGCGACAGTGTAGTGAATAATATCAGCTAGTTCTTTGGCAAGTTCCTCGTTTGAGTCCTGGACGCCCTCTTTTCGACCAGAGCGCCCATTCAAGACCTCAGCTACTTCTCCAACTTCCTCCACTAACTTGATAAAGAGGCCTTCCTCGGTCCGAGATTGCTGGTAATGTTCGAGTAAGTAAGCTTGCAATTGTCTAAAGGTTAAATCCTTCATCTTCTCCTCCACAAAAAAGCGAGACATCTGTCCCGCTTTCTTTATTTTTCATCGATAACGATTCTTACTTTTTTGTCTTCAGTTGGGACAGAGTAGACAATCGTTCTTATCGCTGAAATAGTGCGACCCTTACGACCGATAACACGACCGACATCGCTTTGGTCAAGATCCAAGTGATACTCCAAAAACTCTGGTGTGTCTTCAATCTTGATAGTTAAGGCATCAGGTTGTGAAATCAAAGGTTTCACAATTGCAATAATGAGATTTTCAATCGTATCCATCTGTCAACCTACTTTAAACTTATTTTGAGAATTTAGAATCGTGGAATTTTTTCAATACGCCTTCTTTTGAAAGGATATTGCGAACTGTATCTGAAGGTTGAGCTCCATCAGCCAACCATGCAAGAACGCGGTCTTCTTTCAAAGTTACTTGGTTTTCAGCAACAAGTGGGTTGTAAGTCCCAACTGTTTCGATAAAACGTCCGTCACGTGGTGAACGTGAGTCTGCTACGTTGATACGGTAGAAAGGTTTTTTCTTAGAACCCATACGAGTCAAACGGATTTTAACTGCCATTTTTTAATGTCTCTTTTCTTATTTTTTTATTTCGGTGAAATAGCTGAGCTATTTAGCACATGTTCTATTATAGCAGATTTCCGAGAGGTGTCAAGAAAAAAACTTGACAGAACTTAATTTTTTTATTTTTTAGAAATATGTAGACAAATTGGTATAAGTTAGAAAGAGAAACTTTATGAATACTACTTTTGATACTATCTATAAAGATTACCCTGTCAAGTCCTATATCTCTCCAAATCGTGATGTCCAAGCTTGGATACTAAATCCCAAGCCCGTTCCCAAATGAAAAATGGACTTATTAGCAGATGATTTACTAGCAGGAGATATCATTCTCCTATGGAGAATCCAGTTTGGCACTTTTACAACCGAAACATTATTTTAAAAACTCCCATTCTAATATGATTCAAAATTCGCTTAAAATCAATGTTTTCCCACTTTTTCAGAAAACAAATTTTTATCTAATTTAAATAACTTTCAATTAAATGGTGTGAATTTTGCTTAAAAGCATCAAAAACACCTCATGGTGTGAACCATGAAGTATTGTAAATGCTGTATTGTAGCTAGTTCTTAACGTTTAGAGAACTGGCTAGCTTTACGAGCTTTCATAAGATCTAGTTTGGAAAGTATAGATTTCAATTGGACTAAAAACAGCGAAATATCAAGGATTTTAAGAACAATATCTACTAATTAATTTATAAAATATGAATTAATAGATTCTAAATAGGGGAATAATTTAGTTCTGTAAAAATTAACTTCTACACCTACAATGCTTATTCTGACAGACTTTATAACAGTCTAAAAAAAGTGGAGATTCATACAGTATCTAGATTTTCCAAAAATTCTTTATCATCAAATATTATTAACGAAACTATCCAAACCAAATCCGATGCATTACTTCAAAGAATTCTTTAGTTGTTTGACTAGCGAAGGCTTTCATTAAAAAATTTTTTCAAATAATTGCACCTTTGCACATAAATTCTTGATTTCTAAATTTAAGTGTGATATATTTATAACATAAAGATTGTTAAATATTTCTAACATAAGGAAAGGAGTCTATCATGAAAAAAAGTCAAAAAACGGGTGGCCTCATTACAATGATTTCCGCAGCTCTCTTTATTGATTTTACTGTTTTATTTGGTTCTAATCTTAGTTGGGGACCCAAGTTAGTTATTGCTGGTATTTCAGTGTTAGGTCAGATTGTAGCTATTTGGGGCTGGCTACATATGAAACCATGGCCTCATAAGAGTCAGAAAGGTAAAGGAAAGACTATTTTTGACTTGTCTGCTAAGCTTTACACGATACTTTTGTTTGCAGCAAGCATATTTTATACAGTAGGGATTTGGGTTGCGACCCCAAGCGAAAGTTCTGGTATTAAAGAATGGATTTTGGGAATTGGCCTCGTTATTGAAGTGATTGTATTTGGTTTTTTCTGTTTGAAAAATGTCAAGGAAACTCCGGACGAACGCTTTTATGCTAATTTAGCCAAGGCAGCTAGCTTGATGTTTGTTTTTATACTAGGCGCACTGATGATCCTAGCAGTTATCATTGGGTATATGGGGTCTCTCACTCTTTACATGGGCCAGATCTTTATTAGCATAGCTGCCTTGATTTGCATCTTTGCGGTTGTCTATCTTATCTTGGAACGGAGAGGATAAGCATGGCCAAAGAAAGCAAGATTATTACTAATCTCAAATCTGTTCGTGAGTCCACAGGCATGACCCAGCAGGAGTTAGCCGACCTCATAGGCATGCGACGTGAGACAATTCTACACTTGGAAAATAACCGTTACAATCCTTCGCTGGAAATGGCTCTTAAAATTGCTCAAGTTTTTAATCTGAAAGTAGAAGACCTCTTTGAACTCAGACAGAAAGAGGAAGCATAATTCTTTTTGAGACCTAGTATTAAGTTCATTGATTAATTAGGAATTGAAGCTGAAAGAAAAAATCCGTTGAAAATGTGCTCTTTTAAAATATAGTAATTCTTTCTAATTAACGTTTACTAAATCGTGATGCTTTACGAGCTTTCTTAAGATCTGGTTTCCAAAGTATTTTGAGTATACTTATGGCATTGATGCACCAAAACATTTAAGCAGTCTGGTAGAAAAAGGCTATACTATTATCGAAACTGCCTTCGATTCACTCGACCATCTGAATGATATAATGAAAAAGCATATCCTCAAAAGTAAGGGAGTTACAGGACTTTCTAAGATGAAAGCGGCTGATCTTGTTCAAGCTCTTCATGAAAACTTATCAGAAGAGGAATTAGCTAGTCACTTTTCGATTCGAGGCTACAATTTGACTCCAAAGGAAGAGCAGATACTGGAACAATATCAGAAAATTATCGACCGTCATCCAAAGAAAAATCTCTAAACAAGCAGTCTGTAGATTTATTTTCTGAAAACTTGCCTTATCTTTTACATTTGAAATCAAGCTCCTTTTAAGGTACAATGGTAGAAATGAATTTTTGAGAGGTTAACAATGAAAAAACTAGCAACCCTTCTTTTACTATCAACGGTAGCCCTTGCTGGATGTACTAGTATCCAACGTGGTCTCCGTGGTGATGAATATGTCGACTCAAGTATCTCTGCTGAAGAAAGCTCAAAAGCAGCTGCTCAGGCTGCCAAAGATTTGAATGACGCTTTGACCAATGAAAATGCCAACTTCCCTCAACTTTCTAAGGAAGTTGCTGAAGATGAAGCTGAGGTCATTTTACACACAAATCAAGGCGATATCCGCATCAAACTCTTTCCAAAACTAGCACCTCTTGCGGTTGAAAACTTCCTTACTCACGCTAAGGAAGGCTATTATAACGGCATCACCTTCCACCGTGTTATTGATGGCTTTATGGTCCAAACTGGAGATCCTAAGGGAGATGGTACAGGGGGCCAATCTATATGGCATGATAAGGACAAAACGAAGGACAAGGGAACTGGTTTCAAAAATGAAATCTCTCCTTACCTATACAATATCCGCGGAGCCCTTGCTATGGCTAACACTGGTCAACCAAACACCAACGGTAGCCAGTTCTTCATCAACCAAAACTCGACAGACATTTCTGCTAAACTCCCTACAAGCAAGTATCCAAAGAAAATCATTGAAGCCTATAAAGAAGGTGGAAATCCTAGCCTAGATGGTAAACACCCTGTTTTTGGTCAAGTCATCGATGGTATGGACGTTGTTGACAAGATTGCCAAAGCTGAAAAAGATGAGAAAGACAAACCAACGTCTGCTATCACCATTGATAGTATCGAAGTGGTGAAAGATTACGATTTTAAATCTTAAAAACCTAAAAAATACAGTATCCGCATTCGATACTGTATTTCTTTTTCCCTCATTTTAAGTTAGCTTGTTAAAATCCCAGATTTGGTCCATCCAGCCTTCATAGAAATCCGGCTCATGGCAAACCATAAGGATGCTCCCTTTGTACTCTTTAAGCGCACGCTTGAGTTCTTCCTTGGCATCCACATCTAGGTGATTGGTCGGCTCATCAAGCACCAAGACGTTATTTTCACGATTCATCAAGAGACAGAAACGTACCTTGGCCTGTTCCCCACCTGACAAGACTTGAATCTGACTTTCGATATGCTTAGTTGTCAAACCACAGCGGGCAAGGGCTGCACGGACTTCTGCTTGGTTAAGGGCAGGAAAGGCATTCCAGACAGCCTCTAGTGGTGTTTGGCGATTGCCTCCTTCTACTTCCTGCTCAAAGTAACCAAGTTCTAAGTAGTCACCTCGTTCGACTTCTCCAGCAATTGGTGGAATAATTCCCAAGAGAGACTTCAAGAGAGTTGTTTTCCCGATACCATTTGCCCCGATAATGGCAACCTTTTGATTGCGCTCAAAGGTGAGGTTTAAGGGCTTGGTAAGAGGACGGTCATAACCAATCTGCAAGTCCTTGGCTTGGAAAATAAAACGCCCAGGAGTACGAGCTGGTTTGAAATCAAAGGATGGTTTTGGCTTCTCACTTTGCAGTTCGATAATATCCATCTTATCCAATTTCTTTTGACGGGACATGGCCATATTACGCGTTGCGACACGCGCTTTGTTTCGAGCGACAAAGTCCTTGAGGTCCGCTATCTCTTTCTGCTGACGTTCGTAGGCCGCTTCCAACTGAGATTTCTTCATGGCATAGACTTCTTGGAACTGGTAGTAGTCACCAGAATAACGCGTCAGCTGTTGATTTTCCACATGATAGACGATATTGATCACGTCGTTGAGGAAAGGAATATCGTGAGAAATGAGGACAAAGGCATTCTCATAGTTTTGGAGATAACGCTTGAGCCAGTCAATGTGTTCAGCATCCAAGTAGTTGGTTGGCTCGTCCAGTAACAAGATATCTGGTTTTTCAAGAAGGAGTTTGGTCAAGAGGACCTTGGTTCTTTGACCGCCTGATAAGGCAGTTACATCCGTATCCATGCCAAAGTCCATGACACCGAGAGCACGCGCTACTTCATCAATCTTAGCATCCAAGGTATAGAAATCTCGACTTTCCAAACGATCTTGGAGTTCACCAACTTCTTCCATAAGTGCATCAATATCCGCCCCGTCCTCGGCCATTTCCATATAGAGGTCATTGATACGAGCTTCTGCTTTGAAAAGCTCATCAAAGGCCGTACGGAGTACATCACGAACAGTTTGACCTTCCTTTAGCACAGCGTGCTGGTCTAGGTAGCCAGCAGTCACATACTTAGACCACTCAACCTTTCCTTCATCTGGCAACATCTTACCAGTCACGATGCTCATAAAGGTTGATTTCCCTTCACCATTGGCACCGACTAAGCCGATGTGTTCACCCTTGAGAAGACGGAAGGACACATCTTCAAAAATTGCACGGTCACCAAAACCGTGACTTAAGTTTTTAACTTCTAAAATACTCATTCTAATTCCTTATCTTGTTTTTATGCAGTCCTTTATAGAGGAGCCAAGCCAGATAACCTCCCAGGGTATTGGTCCACAAATCATCAATCTCAAAGACCCGATTAAAATCAAAGAAAAAGTCTAAGACCAGCTGTGTACATTCAATTCCTAAGCTCAGTAGAAAGCTGAGAAGGAGGATTTTTTTCGTTTGTCGCAAGTTCGGACGGAGATAGATGAGTTGAAAGACCAGAGGGAAGAGCAAGAAGACATTTAAAATGTTCTGCAAAAAGAGCCAAAGGACTTGTCCCACACTAGTCACTTCACCCAGTTTCCAAAAGGAATTTAAGGGAGTTAAAAGAAAAACCAGGCGTCCAAAAGTTTGAATACCTGGAGTTTCCACTCCTGTAGGAAGTTGAGGCTGCGGAGTGAAGCAAAAACAGACAATGCAAAGGCTGTAGACAGCCACTCCCAATCTTAAGATTAATTCTCTTTTTTTAGTCATTTTATGGATTTACCGCTGCGACTGCCTTCTGGCGGTCACGTTTCATTGTATTGGAGCGTAATTGTCCACAAGCTGCATCAATATCTGTACCATGCTCTTGACGAACAACACAATTGACCCCTTTTTTCTTGAGGGTATCGTAGAAGGCCATCACGCGCTCTTTAGGACTACGGCTATATTGGTCATGTTCACTAACTGGATTATAAGGAATCAAGTTTACATAAGACAATTTCTTGATGTTCTTGAGCAACTCAGCCAACTCCAAGGCTTGTTCAACACCATCGTTGACTTCATTGAGCATGATGTATTCAAAGGTCACACGGCGATTGGTTGTTTCGATATAGTACTCAATGGCTGCAAAGAGCTTTTCAATCGGAAAGGCACGGTTAATTTTCATGATGCTTGAACGCAATTCATTATTGGGAGCGTGAAGGGAAACAGCGAGATTGACCTGTACGCCTTCATTAGCAAAGTCACGAATTTTATGAGCCAAACCTGAAGTTGAAACTGTGATGTGACGAGCACCGATAGCCATCCCCTTGTCATCATTGATGGTACGAACGAAATTCAATACATTGTTGTAGTTATCAAATGGTTCACCAATTCCCATAACAACGATATGACTGACACGCTCATCCTGACCACGCTCATCAAAGTATTTCTGAACTAGCATAATCTGCGCTACAATTTCACCGTTATTAAGGTCACGTTGTTTCTTGATCAAGCCTGATGCACAGAAAGTACAACCAATATTACAGCCAACCTGAGTGGTCACACAGACTGACAAACCGTAGTGTTGACGCATGAGTACTGTCTCAATCAACATGCCATCTGGCAACTCAAAAAGATACTTAACAGTACCATCAGCAGACTCTTGTACAATCCGCTGTTTCAATGGATTGACCACAAACTGGTCATTAAGCTTGGCAATCAAATCCTTGGAAAGGTTGGTCATTTCTTCAAATGACTGGACACGTTTACGATAGAGCCATTCCCAGATTTGATCTGCTCGGAATTTCTTTTCTCCTTGTTCTAATACCCATTCTTGCATGGTTTGACGTGTTAAACTATAAATAGACGGTTTCATCTCTTCTCCTTATTCTCTATCTATTTCTGACGAATGACAAAATGGCGCTGTCCCTTGTCCTCTTTCTGAGACTTTTGGTCCTTATGACGACGTCTATTTCGCTTATCCGTATTTGGTTTTCTCTTGCTTTGCGAAGGTTTCTTGCTTCTTCTAGGAAGGTTTTCCTCTTCCTTTTTACGCATTTTCTTGTCAAATGAAGCCCGTTTCGGTGCTTGATTTTCTAGAACAAAATAGGCACAACCATAACTACAGTACTCTAAAAGATAATCCTGTAAGCGACTAATCTTTTCATTTTTTTCCTCTGTTCGGTCGTCTTTATAAAAGCCACGTAGGCGGAGCTGTTCATTGCTCCAGTCACCCACGACATAATCAAACTTGGTCAACACTTCTGAGAAGCGCTGATTAAAGACTGTCACATCGAAAGCATCCTTGATATTTTCAACCAAGGTAAAAGCAATCCCTTCAGTCTCAACCTTATCCCCATTTATATGAAATTCTGGGCCAGGAAACTTGTTATAGTTGTATAATTCAGGTGCAATTTCTTTACGCATAGTCTTCCTTTTTCACGATTACTTAACACTCTATTTTACCATAATTTCTAGCAGTTAGCACGTTTCTCATAAAAATGAAAAAAGTCTGACGATTTTGTCAGACTTCTGCCATATAAACCAAAAAAGAGAAGAATGACTCTTCCCTTCCTATTTTTTATTTAGCTGCTGCGTAAAGCTCATCTACTTTGTTCCAGTTAATAACCGAGAAGAAAGCTTTGATGTAGGCAGGACGCACGTTTCGGTATTTCACGTAGTAAGCATGTTCCCAAACATCCAAGCCCAAGATTGGTTTTTTACCTTCTGAGATTGGTGTGTCTTGGTTTGCTGTTGAAGTCACTTCAAGCTTTCCTTCTTTGTTGACAACCAACCATGCCCAGCCAGAACCAAAGCGAGTTGTAGCTGCTGCTGTAAAGGCTGCTTGGAACTCTTCAAATGAACCAAATGTTGCATCGATTGCTGCTGCAAGTTCTGCTGAAGGAGCCGTCTTTTCAGGAGTCATTAATTCCCAGAAAAGAGCGTGGTTCAAGTGTCCACCACCGTTGTTGATAAGCGCTTGGCGGATATCAGCTGGGATAGATTCTACATCAGCAAGCAAAGCTTCAAGGTCTTCACCGATTTCAGGGTGTTTTTCAAGAGCAGCATTCGCATTGTTGACGTAGGTTTGATGGTGCTTGTCATGGTGCAAGTGCATTGTTTCAGCATCGATGTATGGTTCCAAGGCGTCATACGCGTATGGAAGGTCTGGTAAGATAATTGCCATCTATAATACCTCTTTTTCTTTCTATATGAAAATGATAACGCAATCATCCTTTTTTTTCAAGTTTTATGCTCATTACGCTTGGCTAGATATCTGTAACAGCGCTCTCTCAAAAAGGTAGCCTTTTTCATAGACCCCTGTTTTAATCTGATAGTCTGCTTCAATTAAATAAGAAATTGCTTGTTTGAGAAAGGCCAAGGAAATCCCTCTCGAATCTCTTAATGCGAACTTGATTTGATAAGGATTAGGATTGCGCCCCAAGTAAGTTCCCAGACTGCTTGCGATCTGCGATTCCGTCTGACCAGTATCTGATAAAATTTTCACCTGGGTAAAGGTTCGAAACTGTCCTAACATGACAGCTATGAGCTTGATTTCGTCCTCCCCTTGCAAGGTCAAATCTCTAACCAAGTCACGCGCCTGGTCAATCTTTTTACCCAAGATAAACTGAGTCAAATCAAAAATATTGTCCTGCAAGGTCTTGGGAATAGCTTCGACAATGTCCTTCTCCTCAATCACACCGTCTGACTTATAAGACTGTAAAAAGAGGAGATTTTTCTGGATTTCACTAAATTGAAAACCAGATTTGAGAAGTAGATTTTCAAAGGATTGCCCCACAAACTGCAAACCTTGTGTCTGACTCCATTTTTGGAAATACTGACGAATCTCTTGTTCCTTGGGTTCAATAGCATCAAATACTGTCGCATCTCGTTTGAGCAATTTGACCAGCCGTCTTTTACTATCTAACTTTCCTTCAGCAAAAATCAACAACTTGGTTGTTGGCGAAGGGTTATCAAGGTATGCCTCAAAGGACTTGAGCTCATCATCTGTTAAAAAGCGTTTCTTGGCTGTTGTAATATCGACAAAATGGTCTAATATCACGACTTTTTCATCCGCAAAGAAAGGGAGACTGACCAACTCCAACTCTAAGTCTTTATAAGCTACTTCTTTCATATCAAAGTAAGCAAAATTGAGATCAGCTGAATCATAACCAATCTGCTTCAACACTTGACTCTTCATAACTTCAAACTGACCCTGATCTGTCCCTGTAAATAGGTTCAAGCTAGATAGATTTGATAAAGTCAACTTCTGACTGTCTTCAATGGCTAGCATCTTCTCTCCTTTCTTCTGATTTTTTATTAAACTTAATCAATATAGCGCAATTTCCCACGGAAATCTTCTAGGTTTTTGTACCCTTTTTCTGCCATAATTGCTTTTAGTTCATTGGTAATGCGCTCAAAAGCTCTAACGCCTTCCTTGTGGAGCGTCGTTCCTACTTGCACCATACTAGCACCGCAAAGGATGTGTTCAAAGGCATCACGACCCGTTAGAACGCCACCCGTTCCGATGATTTTGATTTGCGGATTTAAGCGTTGATAAAAGGCGTGCACATTAGCAAGAGCAGTCGGTTTGATATACTCTCCACCAATGCCACCAAAACCATTTTTAGGACGAATCACGACCGACTCGTCTTCTATATAAAGGCCGTTCCCGATAGAGTTCACACAGTTGACAAACTTGAGCGGATACTTGTTGAAAATAGCTGCCGCTTGGTCAAAGTGAACAATATCAAAATATGGTGGCAATTTAATCCCAAGAGGTTTGGTAAAGTAGGCAAATACTTCTTCCAAGATACGGTCTGTTGTCTCAAAATCATAGGCAATCTGTGGCTTCCCTGGAACATTTGGACAAGAGAGATTGAGTTCTGTTAGTCCTTTAAACTCACTCTCTTGGACTTTTTTCAAAATGGTATGAGTTTCCTCTGGAGACATACCTACTAGGGAAAGGAAGAAAGTTCTGTTTGGCTCTTTTTCCTGCAAGTCTAAAAGATAGTCCAGATAGTAGTCTAAGCCATTATTTGGCAAGCCCATAGAGTTGATAGAACCAAGTGGAACATCCTGGTAACGTGGCTCAGGATTGCCCTGACGAAAGTCCAAGGTCGCTGTCTTCGTGACAAAAGTACCCGCCGCTGAGTTTTTGACCCCTTCTAGTTCCTCTATCGTCATACAAGCCACACCCGCTGCATTCATCAAGCAATTGTCAAACTCAAAGCCAGCTATTTGTGTTTTCGTTGATACCATGATTCTAATCCTCCAGATTCCTTTTATTTCTAATATTATACCATACTTTAAGATTTTCTCTTTGAGAAAGTTATTTCTAGAGAAAACGTTCGTTTTTTGATAATGCTCTTAGTATTGACTGAATGTAAATTGAAAGAATTTTTAGAAAATTTTCGTTTTTTTCTTTACAGTGAAAAAAAATTCTGCTATAATGGCTCATGTAATAAAATATGACAACAAAAGGAGAACGATATGACATCTGCTAAAGAATATATCCAAAGCGTGTTTGAAACTGTAAAAGCTCGTAACGGGCATGAGGCTGAATTTCTCCAGGCGGTTGAAGAATTCTTCAGCACTTTGGAACCTGTATTTGAAAAACACCCTGAGTATATCGAAGAAAACATTTTGGCACGTATCACTGAGCCTGAGCGCGTAATTTCTTTCCGAGTTCCTTGGGTTGACCGTGAAGGCAAAGTCCAAGTCAACCGTGGTTACCGTGTTCAATTCAACTCAGCTGTTGGACCATATAAAGGCGGACTTCGTTTCCACCCAACTGTAAACCAAGGGATCTTGAAATTCCTCGGCTTCGAACAAATCTTTAAAAACGTCTTGACTGGACTTCCAATCGGTGGAGGTAAAGGTGGATCAGACTTCGATCCTAAAGGAAAGACTGATGCTGAAGTGATGCGCTTCTGTCAAAGCTTCATGACTGAATTGCAAAAATACATCGGACCATCTCTTGACGTCCCAGCTGGCGATATCGGTGTTGGTGGACGTGAAATTGGTTACCTATACGGACAATACAAACGTCTTAACCAATTTGATGCTGGTGTCTTGACTGGTAAACCTCTTGGATTCGGTGGTAGCTTGATTCGTCCAGAAGCAACTGGTTACGGTTTGGTTTACTATACTGAAGAAATGCTCAAAGCCAACGGTAACAGCTTTGCTGGTAAGAAGGTTGTGATTTCAGGTTCTGGTAACGTAGCCCAATACGCTCTTCAAAAAGCGACTAAACTTGGTGCAACTGTTATCTCTGTATCTGACTCAAATGGTTATGTCATTGACGAAAATGGTATCGACTTCGACCTTCTAGCAGATGTGAAGAATAACCGTCGTGCACGTTTGACTGAATACGCTGCTGAAAAAGCCACTGCTACTTACCATGAAGGTTCTGTATGGACTTACGCTGGAAACTACGATATCGCTCTTCCATGTGCAACTCAAAACGAAATCAATGGTGACGCAGCTAAACGTTTGGTTGCTCAAGGAGTTATCTGCGTATCAGAAGGTGCTAACATGCCTAGTGACCTTGATGCGATTAAAGTCTACAAAGAAAACGGAATCCTTTACGGACCTGCCAAAGCTGCCAACGCTGGTGGTGTAGCTGTATCTGCACTTGAAATGAGCCAAAACAGCCTTCGCCTTTCATGGACACGTGAAGAAGTTGACGGCCGTCTCAAAGACATCATGACCAACATCTTCAACACAGCTAAAACAACTGCTGAAACATACGGTCTTGGTACTGACTACCTTGCAGGAGCAAATATCGCTGCCTTCGAAAACGTAGCAAACGCTATGATTGCACAAGGTATTGTTTAATTAGTCGATACATCCTATCGGAGGACAAATGATGAACTTACGGCCAATGGAAGTAAGAGACAATCCAGCTGTAGCGCAGCTCATTCGAGCTAGCCTAGAAGAATTCGGACTTGACAAACCAGGAACTGTCTACTTTGATTCTCATCTAGATCATTTGGCCGACTATTATCAACAGCAAGAGAGAGCAGCTTACTTTATTCTGGAAGATGAAGGACAGCTGGTTGGCTGTGGTGGCTTTGCACCTGTGTCCGATAAGATTGCTGAATTACAAAAACTGTATGTCACTAAAAATAGCCGTGGCAAAGGTTATTCCAGCAGGTTGATAAAGCGGATATTCCAGAAAGCCCACTTAGCAGGTTATGAACAGCTTTATCTAGAAACCTCTACTGAACTGGCTACGGCTGTAGCCATCTATCAACACTACGGTTTCACATCACTGCAAGAACCACTTTCTAACGCCGTCGGCCACCCAGCTATGAATATCTGGATGATAAAATCCCTCTTATCAGATGAATAGATGTCAATATACTCTGATCGAGTTGAGGGCATCAGTACTAACACCCTCAACACAGCTAAAACAACTTTTAAAAATGTAGCCTAGGCTATGATAGTAAAGGTATTGTTTAAAATTCATTTGTTCAATCCTCAATCGCTCTGATTGGGGATTTTTGTATTAGTTTTAAAAAAGCCCACTATTTCTAATAGTAAGCTTAAAGTCAAGATCTATTTTACCTCTACTAAGGCAAAAGACAGGCATTCAACTATTTCATTTACTGTTTCATCTATGTCTAGGTCCTCATTATCATTCAACATCATTGGAAGAGCATAAGAAAGACTCAAAGCCAAAATATAGCGAACGATTCTTTCATTAGACCAATCTCGGATAACACCTTTTTCTTTAAACTGATTCAGAACTGAACTAATTGGCTTAATGATAGAGTGAACAATGACATTACCTAACTGATCAGAAATAGTTTTATCAATAAAAGAACGACTCAAGAGAATTTTAACTTGCATTTGATTCTTATGAATGAAAACTAGTCTATCTCGAACAATGCTTCTCAAAAATAGCGGAAAAGACTCTTGGTTTGCTGTAAATTTCTTCTCAGAAAAATCAGCAATCACATCTGGAATAACCTGTTCGAGAAAAGTTGACAGAATAGCTTCTAAGATGCCTTCCTTGGTTTTAAAGTAACTAAAAACTGTCCCTTCTGAAACTCCAGCCTCCTTAGAAATAAGGCTAGCTGTTGTATTTTCAAAGCCAATTTCTGAAAATAACTTTAGACTTGATAATAAAACTTGACGTTGTTTTAAGCTCAGGTTGCTATTTTCTAATGTCTGAGCATACTTTTGTTCTAAACTTTCCATTGCTGGCACCTCTCTCCTACCCTATTACTTTTACAACTTTCTTACCTCGAGTGTGTCCCGACTTCAGGCTACGATATGCCTCTCTAACTGACTTTAGAGAAAAATCATAAACCTGGTCAATATTCAGCTGAATCTTCCCTTCTGAGACCATTTCCGCTAGAGTGTTAAAATCATCATATGTGGAATGTCTCGGACCCGTGAAATGGGCACCTTTTATCATAACATATGGTGAAGGTACTAGCGTTCCAATAGCCGTGCCCTTCAACCCCAAACTGAAAGCCAATTTAACATAATCACTTCCATAGCAATCCAAGAATTTTGTAATTGGCTTTGTACTTGCTGATAGAAGAGCATTCTGGATGTTCTCTTCGTAAGCTACTGGTATGGCACCTAAGGACTTCAGATAATCTGAATTTTTCTTACTTGCAATTCCAATAACTGTCGCACCCTTAGCAACTGCATACTGTACTGCAATACTTCCAATACCACCTGCCGCTGCTGAAATAACTACAACATCTTTAGAGTTTAGCTCAATCTTTCTAAAAGCACCTCCCACTGTTAGAGAGGCTACACCCATAGTAGCTGCATGGTTCATATCAATCATCTCTGGTTTCAACACAATTTCTGATTCATTGACACAAACTTCTGTTGCCAAAGCTCCCCTCTTGGTCCCCAATCCAGGGTCACTAATCATTGTTCCAAAAACCTTATCCCCTACTGCAAACCGATTTACTCCTTCACCAACTTCTGTGATAACTCCAGCAAAATCCCGACCAACACCTCTTGGAAAAAGAGATGATTTTGACTCAAACCAACGACTTGGCTTCCTTAGTTTCGTCATAAAAGATAGAAATCGGAGTGGCTTTGCACCTTCAAAAGTCTTATAATCAATAGGATTTAAACCAACTGCATGAACTTCTACCCTAACTTGATTCAGTTTCAAAGAATCAGATTTAATGTTCACTAAATCTAACACTTCTTCATCACCGAAACGACTATATTGTATTGCTTGAACAACCATTGTATGAACTCCTTTACACATCTACAAAATTGAGTGAGCACTCAATCATTTTTCTTGATTATACACTTATTCTTCATAGATTTCAACTATACTGTTTCCAAAACTTCTAACTAAGTTAGCTGTTCATGATAAAAATAGATCTATTTTCTCTTATGAAAGATTATCAAACTATAAATTAGAGAAATCCGACTGCTTATGAAAGCAGTCGGATTTTTATATATCTAATTTTTCAAAAAATTTGCCTGTTGACTGCTTTTCTTTTAGCTTCTCCAGTAGCTCATTCTCCAGAAAAGGACTTAGTTCGTCAAAATCTTGACAAACCTTAAAGATAGTTTCTCTGTCCAACTGGTCATAAGCTAGTTCGAAATAGTCCTTATGATGATGCCAGTTCTGGTTATAGTTGATATCTGTCCGTTGATAGTAAACGATGTTCTGCTTCGGTGTCAGGTAAAGCTTCTGTGTTAGAATGCTTTTCCGATCTTTGGATAACTTGCTACGACTGAAAATCTTAACACCTTGAAAAATCTTGTGCTCATGGATCCCTTGATTTGTGACTTTCAATTCAACTCTTTTATAGTACATATAGTCACCTCCAGAAATTACCTACATTATATCAGATTCTGGCAGATTATCAAGCCAAAGTGTCATTTCCAAAAGTCTTTAGTTGCCTCTATAATCTCTTCTGTAGGCATCACTGTTGCTTCAATAATAGTCTTGCCAGTCTTTTTCAGATAGGCTTGTATCAGATGATAACCATAAGCATAGCCTGCAGCATAGGGCATTCCAACCGGTATTTGACCTTGAATCTCAGCTATTTCATCACCGTAAAGATAAGGAGCCATTTCCGCCATCCCTGTTAGCTGAAGCTGACTTGAGATGATGGGCTTAATCTCTTCTAACTGTTCTGGACTGATTGAAGTAACCCAAGGCCCAATGAGATCTTTGCCATAGAGCTCAGCTGCAAAAGACTCTGCCAAGCCTTCACTGACTACCCAGTCTGCTAATGTCGTCTGATGGTTCCATTTGATAAATTGGAAGCGGACATTATGATTGCACTCGTGGGCCAGAGCCGCTTGCACACGTGGCAAAGTATAGTCATTCGGTAGCAGACTAAGCATGAGGTAACCTGGAATTCCACCATCTCCACTATAACCCTTATTGAGCTGTAACATGGCCTTTTCAGAGTTGCCCAATAAAATAGTAAAATGGTAATCCTCAACCTCTAAATCATAGCCAGCTTGCTCAAAAAGACCAATACTCCTCTTGATGGTATCTTGACAATTTTGCCAGAGTTGATCAGAGCTCAGAGCGTCGATAGCTGGTCTATCCTTCTCTGACAGAGTTCCGGGTAGCTGATTCATAAAACCAAGTAGGAACAAAGCATCAAATCCTCCAGGATACTTCGCTTTTAAAGGAATGTGTTGAGTTTGGTATTTCGTTGCAAAAGGTGCTAATATTTTGGCTCGAAAGCAACCTTCTCTCTTTTCTAAGGGTAGCTCTAGCATCTCTTGATAAACTTTATCTGAACGAATCATATTGATTTTCATAGTAATCTCCTTTCTTATCTACTATTAATATAATCCCTTACCCAAGGTCAGGGTCAAGAAGAAAATTGAATTTCTATCAAAATTCTAGTAACTTTTGGAAAAAATGACATACTAAATCTTTTGTATCATACTATAATTTCAAGTAGGTTTACCCTTTTTGAACAGAAAAACCGCTAATCTTAAGAATAGCGGTTTAATCATGTTTTTAAGCTACTAATGTAGTTGCTCTATTATTTAAGAGTAACTGAAGCTCCAGCTTCTTCCAATTTAGCTTTGATTTCTTCAGCTTCTGCAGTTGGAACGCCTTCTTTGATGACACCTGGTGCACCATCAACAAGTTCTTTAGCTTCTTTAAGTCCAAGACCAGTGATTTCACGTACAGCTTTGATAACGCCAACTTTTTTGTCACCAGCAGCTGTCAATTCAACGTCAAATGAATCTTTAGCAGCACCAGCGTCAGCAGCACCAGCTGCAGCTACAGCTACAGGAGCAGCTGCAGTTACACCAAATTCTTCTTCGATAGCTTTTACAAGGTCGTTCAATTCAAGGATTGAAGCTTCTTTAATTTCAGCAATAATGTTTTCAATGTTCAATGCCATTGTTATTTCCTCCAAATAAGTTTTTAATTATAATAGTTTTTCGTAGCTATGCTACGCTGCGTAGCTTAAGATTAAGCTGCGTCTTCTTTGTTGTCTGCAACCGCTTTGACTGCAAGAGCAACGTTGCGCACTGGCGCTTGAAGTACAGAAAGGAGCATAGAAAGAAGTCCTTCGCGGTTTGGAAGAGTTGCAAGAGCAACGATTTCTTCTTTAGATGCGACAGCGCCTTCGATTGCACCACCTTTGATTTCAAGTGCTTCAGCGTTTTTAGCAAAGTCGTTCAAGATTTTCGCTGGCGCGATAACATCTTCATTAGAAAATGCTACAGCAGATGGTCCAACAAATACTGATGCAAGATCTTCAAGACCAGCTTTTTCAGCTGCACGACGCAAGATTGAGTTTTTAATAACTTTATACTCAACTTCGCTTCCACGAAGCTCACGACGAAGAACTGTATCTTGATCAACTGTCAAACCACGAGCGTCTACAACGACGATAGATGCAGCAGCTTTCATTTTTTCAGCTACTACGTCAACTAGTTCCGCTTTTTTAGCAATAATTGCTTCACTCATTAGTGTGTTCACCTCCGTAATTATTTTGCTTGGGGAATTTTTCAAAAGAAAAACGCGCCCAAACCTAGACACGAAAGTACAATACGCTTCTTTTTACATGATACGTTTTGTCCTCGGTAGGATCTTTATGAGTCGAGCTCCCCTACTGTCTTAGGCAGTTTTTTCAAACCGTATATAAGTATAGCATAGACAAAAAAAGAATGCAAGATTTTTTCAAACTTTTTTTAAATTTTTTTAAATCTCTACTGTCAAAACTTTGCCTTGCTTAACCACCTGTTCTCCAGCGATATAAACATCATCAACATCACTGGATTTGACTGCGTATACGAGGTGAGAGAGCATATTTACCTGAGGTTGGAGATGGATTTTTCCTTTTGGTTGAATAACGAGAAAATCTGCTTGCTTACCGACTTCTAGGCTTCCTATCTGATTTTCCATTCCAAGAACCTTAGCTCCTTCGATTGTCAGTGCCTTAAGAGCTGTTTCGATAGGAAATTGGCTGGCATCTCCACTTTTCATCTTCTGAAGAAGGGCTGCGGTCCGTCCTTCCTCAAACATATCTAGATTGTTATTGGAAGCAACGGAATCAGTCGCAATTCCGACTGCTACTCCTGCTTTTTGCAGTTGGATGATTGGAGCGATTCCTGAGGCCAGTTTTAGATTACTGATAGGATTGTGGGCGATAGCCACTTGAGAGGTTGCCAAACGTTCAATTTCTCGTTCGTTTAGCTCGACCCCATGAGCAAAAACAGACGGATGATCTAAGTAACCCAGTTCTTCTAGAAAGGCGAGGGGGCGTTTGCCATAGCGTTTCAGGATAATTCCTGATTCCTCCTTGGTCTCCGCCACATGGATATGGATAGAAATGTCCAGCTCTTTTGCCATATCTAAGCTCGCTTCCAGCAAATCTTTACTACAACTATACGTAGAATGTGGAGCTGCCATAACCTTGAAATTTGGATTTTCATATCCTAAAATTTCCTCTATGATGGCTCGTGTTCTGCTTATGGTCTCAGCTGTTGTTTCAGCTTCTGAAGAAAAGAGGGTCGGTGAGAAATAACAACGCATCTTGGAAGCCTTAACTGCCTGAAAAATTCTCTCAATATCCACACCATTGGGATTATACATATCGTTGAAGGTTGTTGTTCCTGACTGGAGCATTTCTGTCAGAGCTTCTTTGACCGCCTTGGTAGTCATGTCGGGAGTAAATCCTGCTTCTGCTGGCCAGATATAGTCATTGAGCCATTCATGGAGATTGCTATCATCCCGAATCCCTCGCAAACCTGTCATAGCAGAATGGGTATGGCAATTGACCAAACCAGGCATAATCCAGGCTCCCTGATAGTCTATAATCTGCTCAGCTTGCTCTAAAATCTCTGGCTTCTCTTGACCAACATAGACGATTTGAGAATCCTTAACGGCTAAAATACCATCCAGATAAACATGGAAATCTTGGTCACAAGTCACGATATTTACATGCTGATAGACTTTCATTGTTTTCTCCTTCTAAGACCCTGATTTTTCTAGCTATTGTAACAAAAAAGTCACCCGAAGGCAACTTTTTTCCATAATATTGATTGCAAAATAGAAAGGATTATTCAGAGCTAAAAGCCGCAGCTTTTTGCATTTGGTAATACTTGCCCTTTCTAGCCATGAGATCCTGATGGTTACCATGCTCAACAATGTCACCATCTACCAAGACAAGAATCAAATCCGCATCCTGAATGGTTGACAAACGGTGAGCAATGATAAAGCTTGTGCGCCCCTTCATGAGTTTGGCAAAGGCATCCTGAACAAGCACTTCTGTCCGTGTATCGATGGAAGAAGTCGCCTCGTCTAAGATAAGAATCTTAGGGATAGCTAGAAAGACTCGAGCGATGGTCAAGAGCTGGGCTTGCCCAACAGAGAGAGATTCTCCTGCATTTTCCAACTTGGTATCGTATCCCTGTGGCAATTGTTGGATGAAAAAGTCTGCATTGGCTGCTTTTGCGGCTGCAATCACCTGCTCCCTACTGGCATCAGGATTTCCAAAGGCAATATTGTCATGAATGGTCCCTTGCTTGAGCCAGGTTTCTTGGAGTACCATCCCAAACTGCTGTCTCAATGACGCTCGGGTATAATCATAAATGGATTGCCCATCTAACAAGATATCTCCCGAGTTAATAGGATAAAAACGCATGAGGAGATTGATGAGAGTTGACTTACCAGCACCCGTTGGACCAACGATGGCTACCTTGCTACCAGCTGGGATATCAATAGACAAATCCTTAATCAAGATCCTTTCAGGATGGTAACCAAAAGAAACATGCTTAAAGGAAATGGCTCCCTTAACTTGGTCACTGGTCAAGACTTCCTTACCTGTTTCAGCCACCTCTGGACTTTCTAAGACAGCATAGACGCGCTCTGCGCAAGCGAGAGCACTTTGCAACTCGGCTAAAACAGAAGAAATATCATTAAAGGGCTTGGTGTACTGTTGGACGTAATTCAAAAAAGTCACTAAACGTCCAATGGTCAAGGTGGACCCCATCATGATACGATAGGCTCCCACTCCAGCAAGAAGGGCATAAATGAGCGCATTGACAAAGCGAGTCGAAGGATTGACCGTTGAAGAATAAAAGATGGCTGACTGAGAATAGCCTGAGTAGTTGGCATTCGCCTCATGCAGTCTTTGGATAAACTCTGTCTGAGCATTAAAGGACTGGATAATAGTCTGCTGGCTAAGCGATTCTTCAATCAACTGAGTCTGAATCCCCCTGGTCTCTGTTTGCTTCTGAAAGAGATGATAGGAACGTTTGGCAATAAAGCGTGAAATCACCATGGACAGTGGCGTCAACAACAAGACCAAGAGGGTCATGAGGAGGTGAATTTGGAGCATGGCTAGAATACTAACCAAAATCATCAAAACACCAATGAAAAATTGGTTAAAAATCATGGTCAAGCCGGCTGCCAGCTGTTCTATATCCGTGGTCACACGACTGACCATCTCTCCACTGTCTTGCCGATCCACAAAAGCAATCGGTAACCGATGGAGCTTATGGATGATTCGCTCTCGCAAGTCTCTGGTATAAGAAAAGATTAGGCGATTATAAAGAAGAGGATTAGCCCATTGTACCAGTGTATTTCCTATAACCACCAAGATCATCTGGATAAAAATCTGCCAAAAAACTGGTGAAGAACCAGCCACTAGAACTTGGTCAATGACCTGTCCAATCAGAATAGGTAGGTAAATTGATAAGCCAACTTGGGCAATAGTTCCTAGAAAGGCTAGGAAAAGGAGGAAGGGATGGCTTGCTAAATCTACGGCTAAACGTTTGAGCGTCTGGTTTGCAGTTTGTCGTTTCATGCTAGTCCTCCTTTCCATGTTGGGATGCATTGATTTCACGATAGACTTGACTAGTCTTCATCAAATCCTCGTGCTTGCCAACAGCTAGGAGCTCACCTTTTTCCAAGAGGAGAATCTGGTCAGCCATCTGAAGTGTCGAAGTCCGTTGAGAAATCAAGATTAAGCTTGTATTTGGCAGATTTTCTCGGATAGCTTTCAAGAGATTGGACTCGGTAATGGTGTCGAGGGCCGATGTCGCATCATCTAGGATGAGAAATGGAGCTTGGCGCAATACTGCTCGAGCAATAGACAGCCTTTGTTTTTGTCCGCCTGAGAAATTTCGCCCTCCTGCCTCAACTAAGGCGTCTAAGAGTCCTTCCTTTTCACTGACAAAATCCTTAGCTTGCGCAATCTCCAAAGCTTGCCAGAGTTGCTGGTCAGATACTTCTCGATTGAAACCCAATGTCAAGTTGGAACGAATAGTTCCTTTAAAGAGTTCGACTTTTTGAGGTACATAGGCAATCCAAGACCGCCACTGCTCAAGATTACGAGGACTACGTCCATCTCGATAAAGGTCAATGCTTCCCTTGTCTGCTGGATAAAGACCAAGTAAGACTTGAACCAAGCTTGATTTACCAGAACCAGTACCTCCGATAATACCAAGGATTTGCCCTTGCTTCATATCAAAGGAAATGTTTCTCAGAGAAGGCTGGGCCGCATCAGGATAGGTAAAGGTCAATTCCTTAACTTGTAAAACCTCTTTAGTAGTAACTTGCTTTTGTTCTAATTCTGAATGAATATCCTCTGGAGCTTCGGCAAAGACTTCCTCGATTCGCTTGGCTGAGATGTAGGACTGGTTGAGGGAATTTATCAGCATAGCGAGCTTAACCAATTCCACCAAGATCTGCAAGAGATAATTGATGAGGGCAATGAGGGCACCTTGACTGAGTAAACCTCCTTGAATTGAAATATAGCCCTGCCAGATGATGACAAGAAGAGTTCCATTAACAATCAGATAGGTCAGAGGTGTTAACAAACTAGACCAGAAACCTGTCTTTTCTTGTAATCTAGCATAAACTTGGTTAAGGGTTTGAAAAATCTGTAACTCTCGTTTTTCTTGTCCAAAAGCACGAATAACTCGCATCCCTTGCAATTGCTGGCGCGTTTCCTGAACTAGCTGATCCGTTTTCTTTCTGAGACTACTGTAGAGAGGATTGACCAGTCGAGAGAGTCCTACAATGACGATTGTCAAAATGACAACCATGACTAAGAACCAGAAAGTCAGCTCAGCTGAGATGCGATAGGCCATAAAAATGGCACCAAAAACGATAATAGGCGCTCGCAAAAAGAGGCGCAGGAATTGATTGATACCAGTCTGAATCTGGTAAGTATCCGAAGTCAAGCGAGTCACCAAGCTAGAAGTTGTCAGACGATCTCTGCTGTCCTTGGGTAAGGAAAGAATATGACGATAAAGGTCGTCTGTCAGTTCTTTGGCAAACCCAACCGCTGCCTTGGCTGAGTAAAACTGGGCTACCAAGGCCACTAAAACGCCAATCACTGCAAAGATAAGGAGCAGGCCAATCTGCATCCATAGATGCCCTTGATCTCTCTGGGGCAAGGATTGGTCAACAATCCCTGCAATCACCATGGGAACCAAGAGTTCAAACACAGCTTCTAGTAGCTTGAACAAGGGGGCTAAAATCGATTCTTTGATGTAGGGTTTGAAGTAAGATAGTAAGTGTTTCATAAGTCTCTTCTATTCTTATTCTGGAAATGAAGAAAGTGGGAAGCCCCACCATCTCCGTTTTATTTGTTTAAGTAAGGTAATAGATAGCCATATCCTGCTTTTTCCATCTCATCCTTGGCTACAAAGCGTAAGGAAGCAGAATTAATACAGTAACGCAGACCACCTAACTCCTGAGGTCCATCTGTGAAAACATGACCCAAGTGAGCATTACCTGACCGAGAACGAACCTCGATTCGCTCCATTCCATGACTCAGGTCCTTGTAGTAGTGAATCAATTCCTTAGAAATCGGACGGCTAAAACTTGGCCAACCACAACCTGAGGCAAACTTATCCTTAGCGAAAAAGAGTGGCTCACCCGTCGTGATGTCTACATAAATCCCTTCTTCAAAGGTTTGGTCATAAGCATTACTAAACGGCGCTTCTGTGGCAGCTTCTTGGGTAACACGGTAGGATTCTTCAGTTAAGCTTTCCTTCAACGCTTCTTGACTAGGCTTTTCATAGTTAGAGGCGTCAATCAATGGCTTCTCAGCATCGGTCACATCAATATGACAGTAACCGGAAGGATTTTTCTTGAGATAGTCTTGGTGGTAGTCTTCAGCCAAAATGTAGTGGCGAAGTTTCTCCACTTCAACTGCAATCTTTCGACCCAGCATACGCTCCTGCTCCTGCACCACTGTGTAGATAACTGGCAAGTCTGCTTCATCTTGGTAATAGATCCCCGTTCGATATTGGCGACCACGGTCATTCCCCTGCTGGTTAATAGACAAGGGATCAATAACACGGAAATAATAAAGCAAAATCTCTCTGAGTGACACAGCTTTCTCATCATAAATCACTTGAACAGTCTCTGCATGGTCTGTTTCCTTGAGTAGCTGGTAATTGGTCGTTTCGACTTGGCCATTAGCGTAGCCAACACTGGTTGCTAATACGCCTGAAATTCGTGAAAAATACTCCTCTAGGCCCCAAAAACAACCACCTGCAAGATAAATTTCTGCCATCTTTATTTCTCCTTTATCAAGTTTTTAACTAATACTCTTCGAAAATCTCTTCAAACCACGTCAGCTTACATCTGCAACCTCAAAACAGTATTTTGAGCTAATTTCGTCAGTTCTATCCACAACCTCAAAACACTGTTTTGAGCAGCCTGCGGCTCGTTTCCTAGTTTGCTCTTTGATTTTCATTGAGTATAAACTTCTTTTCAAAAAAAGGACAGGAAGCCCTCTAATCAAGAGTTTCCCCATCCTGTCTTCTATTTCTTTACTTTGTTTCGACACGGACACCTTGGGTATCAACTTTCAAATCATGAAGTTTTCCTTTGAAAGACTGCTTTTGCAATTCTGCCTTAATCGCTGGCATCTTGTCGTGAGAAGCCAAGACCATAACTGTCGGTCCGGCACCAGAGAGATAGGTTGCATAGGCTCCATTCTCTTTGGCTACTTGCTTAATCGTCGCAAATTCACGGACCAGACTTTGACGATAGCGCTCGTGGAAGAGGTCCCCCTCGATTGCTTGACCAGCTGTCACCATATCTCCTGCTAACAAGGCTGCAACGGCCACATTTGCGATAGAACTAGCCGCAACAGCTTCCTTATAGGACAATTTCTTAGGCAAGACACCGCGGCTGTCTCGAGTGCGCAATTCATAGTTGGGAATATAAGCTAGAAAATCACATTCTGGGAAGTCTGCTACGATAGCAGAGACTTGCCCTTCAACGGAACTTGCAACAACGAGATTTCCATAGATAGCTGGAGCCACATTGTCAGGATGTCCTTCAATCTTAGTAGCCAGCTGCAACTTTTCATGGTCAGATAAGTTGAGCTTGCCCAGTTGATTAGCAAGTTCAATCCCAGCAACGATAACCGAGCTAGAAGAACCCAAGCCACGCGCCAAGGGAACATCACTGGTCATTTTCAAGCGTCTCGGTTGCAAGTCTGGCGCAATTTGCAAAGCAATCTTGATCAAGAGATTACGCTCGTCATGGGGAATCCATTTGCCAATCTGGTGTTCAATCAACCACTCATCCCGTTCTTCACAGACCTCAATTTGAAGATACTTGGTTACAGCTACACCGACCGAATCAAAACCTGGCCCAATATTGGCACTGGTTGCAGGTACAATAATCTTCATCCTATTCTCCTAACACCTTGAAGGTATTCAAGAGGTCAAATTCTGAAGCTTTGGCCAACTCAGCTGAAACATTCTCAAGTTGTGCTTTATTGATCTTATGTGTAATAATGACGACACGCGCCTTGTCACCCTCTTTGCCATCTTGGAGGATTTGCTTGAAGGAAATATCTTGAACATTAAAGATTTCAGCCAATTTCAAGACCTGACCTTTTGAGTCTGGAGCCAAGATTGAGAAGTAGTAATTAGCTTTGACATCTTCTGGATTAGCCAAGATCAAGTCACGGCTGTATTCGTTGAAGTCTTTACCAATGGTACCATCATTCAAGCGACGAACGATACGGACAATGTCCGCTACAACACTTGTTGCAGTTGGTTTTTGACCCGCACCTGGTCCGTAGTACATCGATTCACCGATGCCGATAGACTCCACAAAGACTGCGTTCATTACCCCATTCACACTGGCAAGTGGATGTGCTTTAGGAAGGAAGGTTGGAGTCACTTCTGCAGCAATACCTGAAGGAGTTTCCTCGATAGAACCAACCAATTTCACTACATAACCCAGGTCTTGGGCTACAGCTACGTCTTCTGGTGTGATGTTGCGGATTCCCTTGTGGGCTACATCGTCAAAGGCAACCTTCATACCAAAAGCAAACTGGCTCAAAATCACCATCTTGTAGGCTGCGTCAATCCCATCCACGTCATTTGTAGGGTCGCTTTCTGCAAAACCAAGTCTTTGAGCTTCAGCTAGAGCATCATCATAAGACCAGCCTTCTTCGACCATCTTGGTCATCATGAAGTTGGAAGTTCCGTTAACGACACCAAGAACGCGCGTGATTTTATCAGAAGCCAATGAATTTGCTAGAGTGCGAAGAATTGGAATCCCACCAGCAACAGCTGCTTCGTAGTAAAGTGCTACATTATGCTCTTTAGCAATTTCTAACAATTCTGAACCATGGACAGCCAAAAGGTCCTTGTTAGCAGTAACAACGTGTTTCCCAGCTTCTAAGGCACGAGTGATAAAGGTTTTAGCTGGTTCGATACGCCCCATCAATTCCACTACGATTGTAATGTCTTTATCTGACAAAATATCATCTACATTGATCACAAAGTTAAAGTCATTCCCTGCTGCAAGCAAGCGGTTCTTTTCATCTTCATCCTTGACCAATACCTTAGCCACTTCAATCTCTGAATGAGCTGACTGAACGATTTTTTCTCCATTTTCCTTTAGGAGGAATGGTACGCCACTTGCAACGGTACCAAATCCAAGTAAAGCAATTTTAACTGTCATGTTTGTCTCCTAGAAATTTTCTGATATAGCCATTATAACAGAATTTTGTGAAAATTCCTATTATAGTAAATCACTATTTCAGTCTGGTAAAGAAAAAACGAATCAGACGATTCGTTCTCCTTAAAGTCCAGAAAAAGATTTCCAGAAATGATTATCCGATTTTTTGCAGACCGAGAACTGCATCGTGATTGATCAAGATTTGCCCATACTCTTGCAAGACTGAGCGACTGATGTCACTGTCGTCTGCAAACTCACGCATACGAGCCAAGAGCCAGGCTGGATATGGACCAGGATGATTTGCCACATCAACCAAGATTGTCAAATAGTACTGTCCATTCATCTTATAGAGTTCAGATGTTTCCATCTGGTAGTTAACCGTCTTTGCAAAAGCAACTAAGTCAGCAAGGCTTGCAAAGCGCAGGATATAGTAGATATAAGATTCTTTCTTGCCCTCAGTCTCCTTGTCTGCCTGCTCTTGCTCTTCTTCCTTTGCTTCGACCTGCTCTAGAGATTGGATAGCCTCAATATCGTCTTTGGTCTTGTCTGCAATGCTCTTTTCCAAGGTTTTGAGAAATTCATCCGGCGACATTTGGGCTAATTCTTCCATGTCGGGTAGATCCGCTAAATCTTCAAAATCCAGATTCTGGTCAATCTTGGACTTGGTCACAAAGACGTCGACCTTATCAGGTTTTGGCGTCACACGGAAACTTAGCATGCCACTGTCCAAGAAATTGTCTGGCATCTCTAACTCATCTAAAATAGCATAGAAAAACTCTTCGGTTTTTTCCTGAGGAACGAGAAAGTCTGCAATCTCCATTCCCCGATCCATCAAATCATCTAAAGTCATCGTGATTTTCAGTGTTGTATCACTAATTTGTTTCATCTTCATATCTAGTAACCTCATACTTTCAGTCTATCTATTATACTAGATTTTTACGATTTTATCAAAAGAATGAAGCAAGAATGTGATATAATACTAGATATGATTTTAGATTTAAGAAAGAAAGTTCAATGAAAAATATAAAAGTAAATGCCTTGGCCAGCTTGCTGGTCAATATTCTCAATATCGTTTTTCCACTGATAACCAATCCTTATCTAACGCGGATTCTTAGCAAATCCAATTACGGTTATTTCAATACAGCCAATACCTGGGCAAGTTTCGTTATTCCACTAGCTGCCTTTGGAATATACAACTACGGGATTCGAGCTATCAGTAAGGTCAAGGATGACAAGAATAAAATCAACTACGTCTTTTCTAAGTTGTTTTATATCTCAGTTTTCACTTCTCTCCTGACGACTGGTATCTACTTCCTCTTCATCTTCTTTGACACCAGCATTGAGAACCTGAAAGTCCTCTACTACATTCTAGGGGCCCAGGCTCTCTTCCAATTCCTCAATATCGAATGGATGAACGAGGCTTATGAAAACTATGCCTTCATCCTCTACAAAACGTTAATTATTCGAATTACCATGCTGGTTGCTATCTTCGCCTTTGTTAAAACGGCAGATGATATTGTTCCTTATGCTATCGTTATGACAGCGACCACTGTCCTCAACTACCTGCTCAGTTTTCTTTGGATTAAGAGAGAAGTTTCTTTTGTTAAGATCGGTTTCGTCGAATTAGCTAAAGCTTCTAAACCACTCTTCACTATGCTTCTCTTAGCAAACGCTAATATGCTTTATACCTTGCTAGATAGAATGTTTATCACCAAGGGACCAGATGAAAACTACATTTCTTATTATACAATTGCCTATAGTATCGTCATGTTGATTGCTAGTGTTTTGAGTGGAGCTATCAACGTCAGTATTCCGCGCCTTGGCTACTATCTCGGTAAAAAGGATTACAAGTCCTATAATTATCTCGTGAATCAAGCGGCATCCTTATTCTATTTTCTTATGGTTCCAACTAGTATCGGGATTATGATATTGGGACGGTACGCAACTGTTATTTATTCTTCTGAAAAATATCTTGAAGCGGGTATCGTAACTAGCGTCTTCGCTTTTCGTACCATCATCTGGGCTATTGAATTGATTCTTGGTAAACAGATTATCTTTATCAACGACCATGAAAATCGCTTAACTGCCTTCTACTTCCTTGGTGGTGGTGCCAATATACTATTAAATAGCATCTTGTATTTCAATAATATTTTTGCACCTGAGTATTACATCGCTACGACCATTATCGCAGAAGCTATCGTTGTTTTACTTGAAATTCATTTTATCAAAAAACATCAACTGATTAATTTAAAAGAAATTTTTATAACCTTAACACGTTATAGCCTCATATCCCTTGGTTTTATCCCAATCTTTTATATTTTCAAGATGATTTTCCAAATCAATTCCTACACAGTAAACTTCGATATGATTCTCATGGTTCTGTCTACCATAGCAACTTGTGGCATCTATTACCTCTTGACCCTCTTTATCGCTAAAGATAAAACACTCCACTATGCTCTGAACTTAGTACTTGCTAAAATAAAACGAAATTAAAAAAATCCCCTACTGATAAATTAGTTGCCAGTAGGGGATTCCTCTTTATTCGTTTTCTTTCTTTTCAGAAGCGTTGGCTTCTAGATTTAAATCTTGTTTAGGTTGTTCGACAGTAGAGGAATTAACTTCTTGTTTCTTTTCTGGCTTGACTGCATCGCTATACACAGCAGTAGCAACAGCCTGTTTCCAGATACCTTCTTCGTTTACTTTGTAACCATCAGGTGTTGTTGCATTCTTCAACAAAGAACCATCAGCTTGGAAATAGTACCAATTACCATCAAGCTGTTTCCAACCCGTTTGCATAGCTCCTGTTGAATCAAAGTAATATTGATCACCATTTACTTTATGAAGGCCAACCAACATGATACCATCTTCAGAATTTAGATAATACCAGACGCCTTTGTCTTTTATCCAGCCAGTTTTCATGGCTCCGTTTGATTCAAAGTAACGATAATGATTATCAAACCATTTCCAGCCAGTTTGCATGGCACCAGATCCGCTAAAGTAATATTGTTTACCATCTACTTGATGGAGGCCGACTAACATAACGCCTTCCTTACCTTCAAGATAATACCAGGCATCACCATCTTTTAACCAACCAGTTTGGAGTGCGCCAGACATAGCGTAATAATGCCAAGAATCATTTGACCACTGCCATCCAACTTGCATGATACCTGAGGATTTGAAGAAATAGGTTTTACCGTCAATTTCTTTAGAGCCTACGACCATGATACCTGTTTCGGGGTTCAAATAATACCATGATTCATTATCTTTCAACCAACCAGTTTTCATAGCACCTGAGTTCGTATAGAAGTACCAGCTATTGTCTTGCCACTTCCAGCCGGTCTGCATGGCACCACTAGCGTTCAAATAGTAACGGACACCATTGATATCTTGGCTTCCAGTTAACATGATGCCATCTTTATCCAAATAATACCATGTTTCCTGATCCTTGACCCAGCCGGTTTTCATAGCTCCAGAACTTGCAAAATAGTTCCAGTGACCATCAACAAAGGCCCAGCCAGTTTGCATGACACCTTCTTGATTAAAGTAGTATGTGCTTCCACTGATATTCTTTTTACCGACGGTCTTTAGCCCATCCTCATCATAGAAATACCAATCTGAATCAATCTTTTGCCAAGTTGAAGGTTTACCTGCTGTTTGGAGTGCACCACTTTCGGTAAAGAACATCTTCTTGCCATTATAGACTTGATGTCCTGTTAGCATCTTCCCATCTGCCGCAAAGAGATACTTTTTCCCTCCAATTTCAGAGAGCACGCTAAATCGTCTAGCACCATTTGATTGGATATAATACCAAGAGTCATCTAGTTTGAACCAACCACCAGTTTGCATTTTACCATTTTGGTTCAGATAGTAATCATTCCCTTTGGCATTTTCTCCCCAGTCGTCGTTAAGGTGAAGCCAGCGGCCTGCTTGCATTTGTCCTTTTCCATTAAAGAAGTAAGTGGCTCCGCCAATCTCTTTCCAGCCGATAGCCATTTCTCCGTCAGTCAAACGATATTTCCAATAGCCATCTTCTTGATACCATTTTTCGTCAACTACAGGGATATCAGGGAAGGTATTTGAAACATTTGCAAATCCTTTATCGCTAATATCAAAAACGGTAGCGTCTTGAGTTTGGCTAGCGGCATGCAGAACCTGAATATTTTTCTTCTGAAGGTATTCTCTGGTTGAAGCAACATTAATATCTCCACCAGTTGTCTGAATAACCATCTTTGGTGACAAGTTTTCAAGGAAATTAATCGTATTTGAAATTGTCGCATCATAATGGTGGTTCCATTTCATCATATCAACCTTGCCGATAACTGGACCTAACTTATCTTCTGCTCCTTCGGCATTATCCAAATCTCCACCAAGATAGATTCTCTTTCCTGCCACAGTCACTACTGAAACGATGGAGTTGGAGTTATCATCTCGAACTCTTTTCAGATTCCCATCAGCATCATATTCATTCTTATAGTTATAGAGTTGGATATCCATATCACCTAATTTAAAGTGACTATCCTCATCTGTAATATTCTGAATAAGAGTAACCCCTCGTTTTTGAGCCGCTCTCAAAGCATTATCATAATTAAAAAGATTATCCCAAAGTCCCCAGTGTGAGGTGATCCGATCATCTGAATATTTTTTCAAATAAAACTTACCGACTTGATATCGATTGAGTATTTCATCCGCTCCACCAATATGGTCACTATGGACATGAGTTCCTAGAATAAAATCTAATTTTTTTACACCTATTTGATCCAGGTGGCGAATCAAGCGATCTTCCAATACTTGATTATTTCTCATGGAAATTCCCCAGCGGCTTGGATAGCGTGGATCACTCCCATCAGGGAAATCATAGTCTTCTCCCATATCAATCAAAGCATAGTGACCATTGCTTTCCAGAAGGATGGCATCACTCCCAGATTTTGCTTTAGTATTTATGAAATGGATACGATTGCCCGAACCTGCAGAGATGGTATCTGCATCTACTCCTTGCGATAACTGAATCAGTAATAGAAAGAATGCGAGAACACCATATCTAACTGATTTTAATAACCATTTATTTTTCACCTTGAAAACTCCTTTATCTTAAACGACAAGCAACTTTTACTAATCTAATCAATCCAATAATTTTTATCCCCTCCTGGGACTTGCTGCTCAATAGGGGGTGGAGTCATATAGTTTTCTCCAAATTCGTAGACAAGTATTTCATGGTATTTTCTTGGAACCTTGACCACAATGTCTTCATAAGGCATATCAATCAAATCATAGAGCCATTCTTTTTTTATACCATTTGGATAATAAGGGTCATAGATAGTACAAGTAAGATCTGTTGCTTGATCTACACTATACTTCAAAGCAAGGCTCTCTAATTTTTGATTCCATAGCTGTGGGGAAGTTAAGCGGAAAATAGCTGATCCCATATAACGAGGGAGGTTTTTAAGTCCCCCATTCTCAGACTTGATCCCTTTAAAATTCAAAGAAGAAAGACGAATCAAATATTTGTAGAGCCTCATTTTCTTACGGTCACTTTCCTGTGTTACGACACCATCATATGGAAAAATGTCAACGCAAGTTCCCAATACGACCGTTGGGTCTACGAGGTTAGCATCTCGACGTGTCCTTACATCATAGACTCTCATATAACTGTATGGATATCCCTTTGTTTCTCTGAATGAAATCAATTTATAGTAGGGATGATTTTCATTTTCTAAAATCTTATACAGTTTTTCAAATTCATCACGCGCTAAGGAAATATCTGTATCATCATCCCAAGGGATGAATCCTTTATGGCGTACAGCTCCTAGTAAGGTTCCAAAATCAATAAAGTATTTGATTTGATGTTGTTCACAAAGCTCATGTAGATACTTTAAAATATCCAATTCTACTTGTTTGATTTCTTCAAGAGTTAAAGTTCTTTCAGACATAGGTTTTATTCTCCTAAATTTGACTATATTTTTAAACGTTTCTTAATTTCAATCTCGTCATTTAGACCTTTTAATAATCTTCCACAATTTAAAATCATGATGAGATACTCTTTGTTCAACCGGTGGCAATTGCATATAGTCTCCGTAGTCTGAGGTCAAAATTTCATGATAATTTTTTGGAATGGTAAATTCCTTACCTTCAAATGTTCCAGTAGTAGCTTGTTCCAGCCATTCACGTCTCCACACTGGTTTGTTCATATCTTTGTAGATAAGATAATCCACTTGCTCATAATCTGAGACTTTATGGGATTTTGCAAGCTCTTCAATCTGGGCAACGTATTTGTTCGTATTGGTAAAATAGAAAATAATAACTGACACATAGCGTAGCAGTGAATTCAGTACACTTTTCGTATTAGTAATGCCTTTAAAGGTGTAGCAACTCAATTGACGTTTCTTTATCAGTTTCGTCATCTTGTTTTTAAATTCTACGTCATCCTCGTAGCCATCTACAGGGAAAATATCTACATATATCCCCATATTTGAATCGATGCGAACATCTTCTTCCAACAAGTAGGTATGGTTATCCTGCACTTTCATGAAGGGATAGACATAGTTGAGATTATTTTTATAAGACATGACCTCGTAACGTTCATCAGGGTTAGCGATAAGGTAGTCTTGTAACTTTTCATAATCTTCTCGTAACATGCAGATATCCATGTCATCATCCCAAGGGATAAATCCTTGATGGCGAACAGCACCAATTAGACTTCCATATGCTAAGAAATACTTAACCCCAATTTTCTGACAAACTTCATGAATATACTCCATGATTCCAAGTTCCATCTCTTGAATTTCATTGATGTCTGTTACTTCTTGGTACCGAACTCCTTCATCTCGTTTGCAGACTACGAGTCCATAGCCAATCGCTAACCAGAAGATGATATTAATAAAGTTGGTTGAATACATAATCTGACTTTCAAATAATTGACCAAACAAGATACCGAAGAAAAGGATCATGACCAATTTATCAGTATTTTTCTTGGAAACAATCAAATAAGTTAAAAAGCGCTTGATGACATAAACCAGTATAAGAAGGAAGAATGCTAAGCCTAGAACTCCCGAACTGACAAATATGGTCACAAAAATGTTATGGAAATTCCCACCGATAAGGGAGTTTTGAATCTCAAATTTACTGAAATATTCTGTGTAGTAATCTGGAACATTTCGTACACCATAACCAAAAATTGGTTTCGTACTTCCCATCTTGATGGCATTTTTCCAGATATAGGTTCTACCACTTGGTGTTGTTTCGATCAGATGGAGCTCACCGTTTTTCTTAGTAACAGATGATTCTGTCTCAGCATAGGATTGTCCATTGTTTAAATCTAAGACAGTCGCAGTTTCAGATGAGATATAGATTGAAGTTACATAGCTTAATCCAATATTAGTTGCAGTAATCAGCAAACCAACAACTATAAAAGTGAGGAATCGTTTAACGATACTTCCTCTAGTAGCAAAGAAACTATAGAGTCCAATCATGAGAAGTAAAGAAAGTAAGGCTCCTCGACTTTGCATCGTAGCAAAGTAAACTAATTGAATCACATTATTCAGTTTAAGATAAACAGAATATTTACTTCCTTTATGGATCAAATACATAGCCAAAATAATGCTAATGTATGAAAATATCGCACTAGCATTTGGATTGACAATTCCCCACAGACGTCCATTCATGACACCATAGTAATAAGATTGTTCGCCAATCTTAAATAGGATAAGGACTCTACTTACCAATAAACCAAACGCAAAAATTGCTGAAGAAAAAGATACAATTTGAACCGTATAGGCAATCCAGTCAAATAATTTTTTAAGTTGCCCTGATTGTAACATGGTAAATAATAAAACATAGGTTACCATGAAGAGAATTTCAATCACATTTCCAATCAAATGTCCAGAGCGATTGAAAATAGCTGATAGCAGATGGCTTCCAGCTAAGAGTCCAAATAAGGATAGAAATTTACGATCTACTGTGATTTCTTTCCACTTAAACAATAAGGTATAGCAAATATAAATCACTACAATCGCTGACAATCCCTTATAGAGGGGATTTGCTATCTTATAAACCAGTGAACTCATACTTAAAATCGAAATGAAAACAAATAGATATGCAATCCATAGTTTTGATTTTTCAAAGTATTCATCCATTTTTGAAAAATTCATTTTCAACTCCTTCTCATGATATTAGTTTTTTAATCCAACAATTTTCTTATATAGCCATGGAGAAATGACAAGTGAAAGGATCGCTACCTTGCGAAAAGTAGTGAAATAAGCATCCTTCCATATTTCGTGTCGATGCTGAACAATCCAATTCCTCAGCTCGACTTTCTCCTTTTGATACTCTTCACGTGAAGTAAAGATAATTTTATCGTAAACTGTGATGTACGACCAACATTCTCTATTTATTAATTCGTATTTCAAATTAGGAAAGGCTTGTGAAACTTGAGCGATTATTTGCTGATAAACTTCTATCGTATCAAACACATACTGATTAACAGATGTTGTTGCACTTCCTTCACGATGATCATAATAATAAACAGGTTTGTCAATAAAGACGCAACTGCATCTTGTCTTTAGTAGCAATTCAGTTAAAAATAGGGCATCTTCAGCTAGATGATAATTTGTATTAAACTTTTCATCCGCAAGCAGGTTTCTCTTAAACAGTTTTGCAACTGGAAAAAATGACGTTCTGGTAGTCATCAGTAGTTCCTTCATGGTTTCTTCTGTTGACCAGAGTTCTGTTTTTCCAGAATGTGGAGGTAGGTCTGTTACAATGCCGTTTTTGATATGGTGCAGAGGAGCAATAACAAAGCCTACATTCACCCCTTCAACTGCACTTGCTAAAGTAGCTAGGTAATCCTGGGTAACGAAATCATCGCTATCAATAAAGGTAACCCAAGAACCCGTCGCTAGCTGAATTCCCATATTTCTTGCATTTGAAACTCCAGCATTTTCGATATGATAAACCTTGATATTCTCATACTGAGATGCTAAGTGATCACAGATCTGTCCGCTGGAATCAGTAGAACCATCGTTGATTAAGATTAACTCAAAATGGGCATAAGTCTGTTGAAGAATCGACTCCACACATCGCTCCAGATAGGCTTCTACATTGTAGACTGGAACGATAACGCTTATTTTTTCTCCCATCATGCTCCATATTCTCCCTTGTACTCTGTGTAGCTCTTGTCCATGTCTGCTATAATAGCATCATGATGCGGTACTTGCTTGTCCGCTGGTGGCGGTGTCATATAGTCCCCAAAAGCAGTGCTGAGATAGGCATCGTAGCCAACTGGAATGGGCATCTCTGTTCCTTCGAATGGCAAAAAGAGATTGTCTTCAAAGGATGCGATTGGGTATTTGTTTCGCATGTAGCCGGGACCTGAGCATAATTCCGTAATTCCATCGCTCTCAGCCAGACCATACTTGGTCATTTCTTTTTCAGCTTTTTTCCAAATGCGATAACGTAGAGATTTTGGAGTCAGACCGAGTAAGATGCGACTTCCCCATTTCATGACTGCACCATGCTTTTCTGGGATAGTTTGGGCGCAAAAGAGAGAATAAATCAAAGCCCAACGAACCTGTTTCTTACGCTCAGCCGGATTTTTAGGATAATAATCTAAAGGTAAAACATCCAAAGCCAAACCGTGTGGCAAATCCAAATCCTTCTGATAAGGCTTGATACAAGTGGTTTCCTTGTCACGAATGGTAATAAAAAGGTTACGGTCTACAAAATCCTTCTTGCTCTTTGACAAGAAATAACGCTCATCTGCATAACGGGGCCACAGTTCTGCTAATTTTTCATAGTCCTTGCGGGGCATGAAAAAATCTAAGTCATCATCCCAAGGAATGAAGCCCTTATTACGAAGGGCGCCAATGGCTCCTCCACCACAGAGATAGCACAACAAATCATGTTCTTTACAAAATGCGACGAAATATTCAGCCATTTCCAGGCTACGAGCCTGAATCGCTTTCAAATCACTCATATCTCTCCTCTTCTATCCAATAACGAGTTATATCATTTTATTATACCATAAAAAAGTCTTAAAAATCTATCAGATAGTAAGAAAAACCAAAGCTCAGACCACCATTTCACTAGTGAATCAAACTTTGATTTTCATTTATCGCCTCTTATCTCATCCCCATTTGAGCGAGTTTAGTCCGGTATTTATTTTGATCGACAAGAAGTCCTTGCCCTCCATAGACATCATAAGCATCTACCCAGTCACCAAGTTCTGGGACGGTGAGTCTTTCAATTCCATTTTGAGCACCTTCTAGGACAGATAATCCATTGGTCAACAAAAAGCTATACGGTAGATTTGTTGAAGTCATGCCAAAGACTTTTCCAAGTGCCTCTGATCCCGTAAAGAGCTTGGTTGGATCTTTGATTTGCTCAAGAACTGCTGACATGACTTGTTGCTGACGTTTGGTACGGCCATAGTCTCCCTCATCATCATCACGGAAGCGAGCATAGTTCAGCAAGGTGGATCCATTCATTTGCTGTTTTCCAACTTTGATGGTTTGAGTTGGGGACTCTGTCTCTGTTGCATGAAGGTCGTCTCCAACTGTGGCTTCTGTCAAAGGTTGACCATTCAATGTTGAGAATTGGGCATCAATCGTTATTCCGTCAGGGAAGAGGGTATCAATAGCTGTTGCAAAGGCCTGGAAGTCAACTAGGGCATAGTACTTAATATCCAAATCAAAGTTGTCTTTTAGAACCTTGCGGACCATTTCAGCCCCTTTTTGCCCTTCTTGTTCCCCAAGTTCATAAGCAACATTTAGTTTGTTATCCGTCTGTTTCTGGCCATTTACAATCTTACTGTACCCGTCGATATAAACTAAGTTGTCACGCATAAAGCTGACTAGTTTGATCTTCTTATCCGATCCACTGACATTCAGTACCATGATCGTGTCAGTACGGGTTTCTGCACTATTTTGACCGATACGGCCATCTGTCCCCATGACTAGGATATTCACACCGTCTTTGGTATCCTGACCGTTAAAGACCTCTACTTGAGCTGCCTTGGCATCAGCTGGCTTATTTGTTGGATTGGCTGCTGACTGGAACCCTCTAAGAAACATGAAAATCATCCCTGCAGCTACACATGTAATCAACAGCAGGAACCAAGTCAGGATTCGTTTGAAGCGAATTCTTCTTTTTTTCTTTTTGACTTTAGGCAGAGGAGTTACCTTTTCACGTCTCTTGGATCGACTTCTACTGCCATAAGTTGGAAGATCAATATCTCTACCCCAAGTTTCTTCTTTTTCTTCTTGATAGAAATGGTGAACTTCAGACTTGGGACCTGCCATTTTCTGTTGCAGATAATCAAATTCCCTCCGTTCACGGTCGTTGAGGTAATGAATATTTTTGAAGAGATAGTCATAACGTAACTGCTCGTGATGACTTAAAGGATTTTCTTTGCTCATTGACTCTCCTTTTCTATATCAGTTATGGTAAAAATCGGGTAGGTTCCCAGGATCTTGTGCTGGATTCCAATAGCTTCTAGTTCTTGTCTTGCAAAATGAACTAGTTCTTTGTCACTATAGTCTACATCGATAATGAAAAAGTATTCTCCCAAGGCTGTTTTAAGGGGGCGACTTTCAATCTTTGTTAAGTCAATCCCTCTCCAAGCAAAGGTCGAAAGTGCCTTGTAAAGAGCACCAGGTAGGTTGTCTGGTAAGGTCAAGGCCAAACTCATTTTTTCAGCTTGTGAGTTCAAAGGAATCATCGGTATCTCTGCCCCTAACACCCAAAAACGTGTGAAATTGGCTTCCATTTCCTGAATATCCTCAGCAATTAATTCCAAGCCATATTCTTCAGCTGAACTTCTAGGAGCAATAGCTGCATAAGGCTGGTCTGGATGTTCCGAGATGAAGCGAGCTGCATAGGCTGTACTAGCCGTCACCTCGATTTGGGCCTCTGGATAGTGTGCATCAATGAACTTCTTCCCTTGAGCCAGAGCCTGAGGATGAGAAAAGATCTTCTCAATTTTTGACTGACCTGGAACTGCCATCAGCTGCTGATGAATGGGTTGAACGATTTCTGCAACTGCTTGAATGCGAGCCTGGTGAAAAAGATAATCCAAACTTTCATGAACACTACCCTCGATAGAATTTTCAACTGGCACCACAGAATAGTCCACCAAGCCCTGTTCATAGGCCTTGATAACATCTGTGATATTGGCAAAAGCCTGCAATTTCTCTTTGGGAAAGGCTGTCTGCACAACATGATGCGAAAAAGATCCCTTGGGACCTAGATAGGCAATTTTCATCTCAGTTCCTCTATAATTTCCTCTGGGCTTAACTTGGTCACATCCAGAACTTGACTGGCTATTTCCTCATACCAAGCTTGTCTTTCTTGGAAAATAGCTGCCAGTTCTTCCTTACTATTATTTAGAAACAGTGGGCGCTGATTGTCCTTATCAGCTGCGATACGTTGGTAGAGGGTTTCAAAATCTGCTTTTAGGTAGATGTTATCAGGATTGGTTTTGAGCAAGTCACGATTTCTCTGAGAAATGACAACTCCTCCGCCAGTTGACACAACTCGGTCCGTTTTTAGTAAGTCAGCTAGGACTTCTGACTCTACTTGACGAAAGGCCACTTCTCCTTTTTCAGCGAAGAAATCCGCAATGGACATGCCCAAACGTTCCTCGATTAAGGCATCCATATCGATGTAGTCTGGGTCCAATCCTCTTGCAATAGTCGATTTGCCAGCCCCCATAAATCCGAGTAATACCTTAGCCATGAATCAAGCTCTCCAAATCATCAAAGAAGCTAGGATAGCTGGTATTGATGGCTTCAGCACGGTCAAGTTCCACTTCTCCATCCGCAACCAAGAGGGCTGCGATGGCTGTCATCATTCCAATTCGATGGTCACCAAACGTATTGACTCTAGCGCCATGAAGTCTTGATTTCCCTTTGATAATCATCCCGTCTGCTGTAGGAGTGATATCCGCTCCCATACTATTTAAGGCATCTGCCACCACCTGAATGCGGTCTGTTTCCTTGACCTTGAGTTCCTCAGCATCCTTAATGACTGTTACACCTTGCGCTTGTGTCGCTAGAAGGGCAATAATCGGCAATTCATCAATCAAACGTGGAATCAAGGCTCCACCTATCTCCGTTCCTTTGAGGTCTGAAGACTCGACAGTCAGTGTTGCTGATTTAGCAACTGGATCGATTTCAGTTATTTCCAATTTTCCACCCATGGCGCGAATGACATCAATAATACCGGTACGCGTTTCGTTAATACCAACATTCTGCAACACTACACGAGAGTTTGGAACAATCAAACCTGCGACCAACCAAAAGGCTGCACTGGAAATATCTCCTGGAACAACTACCTTTTGTCCGGTCAGTCTTTGTGGTCCTTGAACTGTGATTTTCTTACCATCCACACTTAAATGGCCACCAAATTGCTGAAGCATATCTTCGGTGTGGTTGCGAGTACATTCTTTCTCGATAATAACGGACTCCCCCTGGGCCTGCAAGGCTGCAAATATCAAGGCAGACTTGACTTGCGCAGAGGCGATTGGCAACTCATAGTGAATAGGTGTTAGGTTTTTCGTCCCTTTTAGGCGAAGAGGGGGTAGGTCTCGCTCCGTTTGCCCCGAAATGCTAACGCCCATTTTTTTCAATGGAATCGTCACGCGATTCATAGGGCGTTTAGAAAGACTATCATCTCCAAACATCTCTACTTCGAAGTCTGCACCAGCAAGTACACCTGAAATCAGGCGAATCGAGGTGCCAGAATTCCCCATATCCAAGGCATTTTGTGGCGCTTTTAAGGCATCCATGCCAACACCTTGAATGGTGATAACCCCATCTTTATCCTCAATTTCAACACCAAGGTCACGAAAAACCTGCATGGTTGAAAGTACATCCTCTCCACGCAGAATATCATATACCTTGGTTTCGCCCTCAGCCAAACTTCCAAAAATAATCGAACGGTGGCTGATAGACTTGTCACCTGGAACCCGGATACTGCCATGTAAGTGGCGAATGTTTGTTTTTAGTTTCATAGTTGACCTCATACTTGCAATACTTTTTCTTATTTTATCACAAAAAAGCCAGAAATTCCTGAAATTTCTGGCTTTTATACAGATAAAATACTATTTCAATAATTCTGAAACAGGCTCAAAGACAATTTTTTCAATGTCTGAAAGGTAAATAGACAATTGTTGCTGTTTGGCAAAGAAATCTGACAAAAGAGCGTTCTCTTGGATTTGCTTACTGAAACACTGCATCTTTTCTTGGAAAGAACCGTCTGGCATTTGTCCCGTTTGCGCCATGACTTGGATTTCTTGTTGGAAAGCGAGGTAGTCTGCAAAAATCTTGCTAGCTTGTTCATCAGCTTGGATGGCATCTTTTGCTGCCTTGACCGCCTTGTATTCTGGCAATTCGCGTAACCCGCGGCTAAGTTCATTTGCACTATCGTAAATATTTGACATGATTTTCTCCTTATTTGATGACGACTGTGTAGTCGGTATTTTCTGTGATTAAACGCTCAGCTCGTTCCAGATCCTGAGCATTTTTAAAGGAAATTTGTAGAATCCCGTGAATATCCTCACGGTTTTCTTCGTTGATGTGAATGTTAACCAAGGAAGTTCCTCGTAGCAATTCCAAAATCCGCAAGATGACATCTTCTTCATCGGGAACATCGACATAGAGGTCGTAAGAACTGTCCACACCACCACGCTTATGGATTTCCATGGCCTGCCTTTGCGCACGTGCTTGATTGAAAAAGTTCCAAATTTGCTCTTCATCTCCCTTGCTAATGGCTTGTCCAACCTCATCTAGGCGCTCCTTAAAATCCGCAATTCGATCTAGGATAGTCTCACGATTGGACAAGAGAATGGAAGTCCACATACCTGGCTCGCTTTCCGCAATTCGGGTCATATCTCGAAATCCACCCGCCGCAAAGCGCCTTGCCATTTCATGATCTTGAGCATAAACTGCTGTCTGCTCCATGAGACTGGAAGCCAGAATATGAGGAAAATGGCTAATCTGAGAAGTAACCCGATCATGCTCCTTGGCATCAATCTCGATAAAACGAGCGTGAAGGCCTGAAAGCAGATCTTTCATTTCCTCAAGTGTATCAGGACTTGTCAGGCTCGAAGGTGTGAAGATATAGTAGGCATTTTCAAAGAGATTGACATCCGCAGAAGCAGCCCCTGTCTTGTGGCTACCAGCCATGGGATGAGCACCGACAAAGCGGACAGGCTTGCCAGCCAAATACAGCTCCGCCGCCTCCACAATGGCTGACTTGGTTGAGCCGGCATCCGAGATAATGACACCTTCTTTCAAGTTTAAATCTGCCAGCTCCTTAATAAAAGCAATGGTCTGTTTGATTGGCAAGGTCAGTATGATGACATCTGCTAGGGGAGCGAAACTGGCAAAATCATCCGTCGCACGGTCTATCATTCCTCGCTCCAAGGCAATGTCTCTCGAAGCTTGGCTACGATTATAACCTAAAATTTCATAATCTGGATGATCGCGTTTGATACCGAGTGCCATCGAGGCACCAATCAAACCAAGACCTGCGATATAGATTGTTTTTGCCATAGGAACTCCTTAATAGTTCTTTGTATAGTCTCGGTGTTTGGCTACCGCTTCTTTTAGTTCCTCAAGATTATCTGATGAGAATTTTTCAAGGATTTCTTGCGCCAAGACAGTAGCCACAACAGCTTCCATGACCACACCTGCAGCTGGAAGGGCGGTCGGATCACTTCTCTCCACGGTTGCCTTGTAAGGTTCATGCGTCTCGATATCCACGCTCATAAGTGGTTTGTAGAGAGTAGGAATGGGTTTCATAACACCACGAACAACGATTGGTTGCCCATTGGTCATACCACCTTCAAAGCCACCCAGATTATTGGTACGACGAGTATAGCCGTCTTCTTTAGACCAGAGAATTTCGTCCATAACTTGGCTGCCTTTTCGGTAACCAGCTTCAAAGCCGAGACCAAATTCCACCCCTTTAAAGGCATTGATAGAAACAACTGCTTGTGCCAATCGCGCATCCAATTTTCTGTCCCATTGGACATAGGAACCAAGACCAACTGGAACACCTCCGACGACTGTCTCCACAACCCCACCAATGGTATCACCGTCACGTTTGATTTGGTCAATATAGTCCTTGATTTCTTGTTCTCGTTCTTGATTGACAATAGAAACTTCAGACTGAGTAGCTCGTTCCTTAATCTCCGCAACTGTCAGATTTTCAGGTACATCGATTTCCTTACCACCAAAGACCACGACATGGTTGGCAATCTCCATATCTAGCTCAGCTAAGAGACGTTTGGCTACTGCCCCAACGGCTACTCGCATGGTTGTTTCACGAGCTGATGAACGTTCCAAAGAATTTCGCAAATCATCAAAATGGTACTTGATCCCCCCAACCAAATCGGCATGACCTGGACGAGGATGAGTGATTTTCCGCTTGCTTTTGAGGCGGTCTTCGATATCCTCAGCAGACATGATATCCAGCCATTTCTGGTGGTCCTTATTGATAACATCCATGGTTATGGGAGCCCCTGTCGTCTTCCCGTGGCGAACGCCCGAAGTAAAGACAACCTGGTCACTCTCAATCTTCATACGGCCACCACGACCGTAGCCACCCTGACGGCGTTTCAGATCCTCATTGATGTCCTCTACTGTTAAAGGAAGGCCCGCTGGAATTCCTTCAATAATAGCCGTCAAACGGGGGCCGTGTGATTCTCCTGCAGTTAAATATCTCATAAGTTCTCCTTATTTTACCAAGTAGTCTTTCATCTCTTCCAGAGAAACTGGGTGAATGGTCGCTGAACCAAGCTCTGGTACCAAAACCAATTTCAAGGTGTTCCCACGCGCTTTCTTGTCATGAGTCAAAGCCTGATAAAGCTTGTCAACATCCCATTTTTCATAGTCAACTGGCAAACCAAATTTCTGGCACATCTCTGTGATAGATTGGGTAATACCAGCTGGCATGAGGCCTTTTTCCTCAGCAACCTTGGAAATCTGTACCATTCCCATAGCCACAGCTTCTCCATGCATGACTTTCCCATAACCAGCCGTTGCTTCAATAGCATGGCCAATAGTGTGTCCAAAATTTAGGTAAAGGCGAACACCATTGTCCAACTCATCCTCTACCACCATCTTGCGCTTCACCTGACAAGAATGTTCAATCAAAGTCTCTGCATGTTCCAAAATGCTCTCTACAGAACCATCTAGCTCCATCAAGAGAGCCCAAAGTTCTGGGTCTTCAATCAAGCCGTACTTGATAACCTCACCCATCCCTTCAATCAACTCTCTTTTTCCGAGTGTTTCAAGGACAAGCGGGTCAATCAGAACCCCATCTGGTTGAGCAAAGGTCCCCACCATATTTTTAGCAAAAGGAGTATTGACACCCGTCTTTCCACCGATAGAAGAATCAACCTGGGCAGTCAAACTAGTCGGAATCTGAACAAAGTGAATGCCCCGCATATAGGTAGAGGCCACAAAACCAGCCAGGTCCCCAACGACACCACCACCAAGAGCCACGATCCCATCGCTACGAGTCAGACCTTGCTTGACTAAAAATTCATAGACTTTCTGAACAGTCGTTAAATTTTTTCGTTCTTCGCCTTCTAAAAAGTCAAAAACAGCTACCTGAAAACCAGCATCTTCTAGGCTGAGTTTAACCTTCTCTGCATAGAGAGAAGCTACATGGTTGTCGGTTACTATGACCACTTTTTGAGGTTGCCAGAGTTCTCGCAACCACTGACCAGCCTGAGCTAGACAACCTTTTTCAATCTGAATATCATAAGGATGATGCGGAATATCAATTCTGATTTTCATAGTAGGGTCTCCTTTTCACTATTTATATTTTTCTGTTAAGGACTGCCAAATCTCGTCTGTCGGCATTTCTTTACCTGTCCACAGTTGAAAAGCTTCAGCAGCTTGATAGAGCAACATTCCCAGACCATTGACAGCTGGATTGCCCTGGCTTCTAGCCCATTTCAAAAATGGTGTCTCAAAAGGTTGGTAAATGATGTCTGCCACCAAGAGAGCCTCTGGTAAGACTATGCTTTCAGGAACTGGCGACGACTGGCCATCCATCCCTACACTGGTCGCATTGACGAGCAGGTCCGATTCGGCAATCCTTGATTGCAGTTCAGACACATCTTCTAAAGCATACAAGTCTACTTTAAAGCCTGTTTGCTCCTGCAACTTATCTAGGTAAGGTCTTGTTTTTTCCGTAGAAACTGAACGAACAAAGACCGAAATCTGACTGACGCCATCCAAAATGGCTTGTGCCAAGATTGATTTGGCCGCACCACCTGCGCCCAGAATGGTCATTTTCTTATCCGAGATTGTAAAAGAAGGCAAGCTCTTAAAGAATCCCTTGCCATCTGTATTATATCCAATTAACGTTCCGTCTTGATTAACAACTGTGTTGACCGCCCCAATCAAACGAGCCTCATCACTCAACTCATCCAGATAAGGAATAACCTGCTCCTTGTAAGGCATAGACAGGTTGATGCCAAACATCTGGTAACGGCGAATATTGGCGACTGTTTCTGCCAAATCACCCACTTCAATCTCCCAAGCTACATAGGCACCATTGGTAGCTGTCGCTTCAAAGGCCCTATTGTGGATAAAGGGGGAAATAGAGTGTTTGATGGGATTGGCAACAACCGCAGCTAAACGTGTATAGCCATCAAGCTTCATCCAAAATCTCCCTGATTTTCTTCATGTTAGCCAATGAAATCTGACCTGGAGCACTTGCTTCATCCAGACTAGCAAATGACCAACTTGAACCCGTCACATCTGAAGTGATACGGGATACCTTGCCCATTTTCCCCATGGAAATGGTCACGTACTCTTGCTCAGGGTTGAGTGTTTTAAATCCTCGAGTGTAGTTCATCAGGTCTAAAACATCCTGCTCCGTATGGGCCATAACTGATACCTTGACCACTTTGGGAGAAAGGCTGGTCAACTCTGACAGGATTTCCATCATATTTTCAGGTGTCTCCTGGAAATTATGATAGCTCAATACGAGATTTGGAAAATCCAACATCTCCTCAAAAACGTCCTTGTAGCTGTAGTACTCAAAATCAATATAGTCTGGTTGATAGAGTTGCGCCACTTCCTTGATAATTTGAACATACTCTTCTGAGGAAAGTTCGATTTCTCCTCCCTCAACGCGAGTCCGAAGGGTAAAGACCAGTTCGCGTCCTGCAAATTTCTCAAAGATAGCGGGTGCTACCTGTAAAATAGCGTCCTTTGCAAGAAAGTCCGCACGCCACTCAATGATATCGGCATCTTCATATCTAGTGGCATCCAGTTCTTGCGCTTCTTCTAAACTTCTTGGCATTACTGAGACGACTAACTTCATTTACTAACCTTCATACTAATCACCTTGAGGTAATTACTGCTTTCATCTTTTTTATTATAGGCAAAGTCTGCTGGAAGACCATATTGGTTCAAGACCTGATACCTTCTTCCTGCAAAACCTTTATCAATTTGTTCTGTAAATTTCTGGCGGGAAACATTGGCAGCATTAGCACTGGCGATGATAATCCCTCCCGGATTTAAAATCTCTAGGCTCTGGGAAATCAACTTGTGATAGTCCTTCGCCACAGAAAATGTTTGTTTTTTATTGCGGGCAAAGCTCGGCGGATCAAGAACAATCACATCATAGGTCAAACCCTTTCGCTTGGCATACTTGAAATATTCAAAGACATCCATAACGATAAAACGGTGATTGTCCGCGCTGAATCCATTTGCTTGAAAATGAGCTTCTGATAGCTCTCTGGACCGTTTGGCCAAGTCGACAGAAGTTGTCTCACTCGCGCCTCCCATAGCTGCAGCAACTGAAAAGGCAGCCGTATAGGAAAACATATTGAGCAAGGATTTGCCCATGGCTAGACCGTCAACCAGACTCCCACGAACTTCATGCTGGTCTAGAAAAATCCCTGTCATCAAGCCATCATTCATAAAGACTTGATAGAGCACGCCATTCTCAAGAACAGTAAAATAGTCTGGCGCTTCCTCACCATAAACATGGGCAGACTCGTAGTCTAGACCTTTAAAACGAATCTTCTCATAAGCACCCAAGACCTCAGGAAAAACTTCCTTAAAAGCCTTTACTATCAACTTCCGAATCTGGTAAACAAAGGAGTTGTACCACGAAAAGACAGCATAATCTCCGTAGAGATCAACAGTCAGACCGCCAAAGCCATCCCCCTCTTGGTTAAAAAGGCGAAAGGCAGTAGTCAAGTCATCCTGATAATAAGGCTTTCTAACTTCCTTGGCCTTACGAAACAGAGCTTTAAAAAAGATTTGGTTAAAGCTAACCTTTTCCTTACTGACCATCCAGCCGATGCCTTTGTTCTGCTGAGAAAGATAGGCACTCCCTAAAAACTTCCCATCTTGACTAAGAACTTCTACTGCCTGATCCGTCAGATCAATATCTGTTAAATCACTCGCTTCCAAAAGAACTAGACCCTTAGCTAGCTTTTTTTCAACACGTCTGCTGACCCTAATTCTATTCATAGCTACTATTATAGCAAATTTTATGACAATTCTCAAAAAAGAAACCGCTTATCCATTTTTACTTTAGTTTACTAAGTGCCATTTTTATTAAAATAAGTTTACTTAATTTATTTTTTCTCCTAAACATTCTTTTTCTAGCAATTGGAAGGAAATAGTGTCTTTAAAAATAGACAATTCTAGAAATGAGTATAGAAAATTGCGCAAACGTTTGCCTAGTTCTAAACTTTATGGTAGAATAAAACACAACATTGATAAGCAAGAGGAAAAACAATGCAAAATCAGACACTTATGCAATACTTTGAATGGTACCTGCCTCACGACGGCCAACACTGGACGCGACTGACAAATGATGCAGAGCACCTAGCCCATCTGGGAATTAGCCACGTCTGGATGCCACCAGCCTTCAAGGCTACAAATGAAAAAGATGTGGGTTATGGGGTATATGACCTATTTGACCTAGGTGAATTTCACCAAAAAGGGACTGTCCGTACCAAGTATGGGGTTAAAGAAGACTATCTTCAAGCCATTCAAGCCCTAAAGGATCAGGGAATTCGACCTATGGCCGATGTGGTGCTCAATCACAAGGCTGCAGCCGATCACATGGAAGCCTTTCAGGTTATTGAAGTGGACCCTGAGGACCGTACCGTTCAACTAAGCGAGCCCTTCACTATCAATGGCTGGACTCACTTTACTTTCGATGGTCGTCAAAATACCTACAATGACTTCCACTGGCACTGGTACCACTTCACAGGTACAGACTACGATGCCAAACGCCGTAAATCTGGCATTTACCTGATCCAAGGGGACAACAAGGGCTGGGCAAACGAGGAATTGGTCGATAATGAAAACGGCAACTACGACTACCTCATGTATGCCGATCTAGACTTTAAGCATCCTGAAGTGATCAAAAATATCTATGACTGGGCTGACTGGTTCATGGAAACGACTGGTATTGCTGGTTTCCGCTTGGATGCCGTCAAACACATTGACTCTTTCTTTATGCGCAATTTCATCCGTGATATGAAGGAAAAATATGGTCAAGATTTCTATGTTTTTGGTGAATTTTGGAATCCAGATAAAGAAGCCAACCTAGACTATCTCGAAAAAACAGAGGAACGTTTTGACCTTGTCGATGTTCGTCTCCACCAGAATCTCTTTGAAGCCAGTCAAGCTGGAGCAAGCTACGACCTCCGTACTATCTTTACTGATAGCTTGGTTGAACTCAAGCCTGACAAGGCTGTCACTTTCGTTGACAACCATGATACTCAACGAGGACAAGCCCTTGAGTCTACTGTTGAAGAATGGTTCAAACCAGCAGCCTATGCTCTTATTCTATTACGCAAAGATGGGCTTCCATGTGTCTTTTACGGAGATTATTACGGCATTTCAGGGCAATTTGCTCAACAAGATTTCAAAGAAGTTCTTGACCGTCTCCTAGCCATCCGAAAAGACTTGGCCTATGGAGAGCAAACAGACTACTTTGACGATGCTAACTGTATAGGTTGGGTTCGTTCAGGTGCTGAACATCAATCCCCAATCGCTGTCCTTATCTCAAATGACCAAGAAAACAGCAAGTCTATGTTTGTTGGTCAAGAATGGGCTAACCAAACCTTTGTAGATTTACTTGGAAATCACCAAGACCAAGTCACAATTGATGCTGAAGGTTATGGAGAATTTCCAGTAGCAGCGGGTTCAGTCAGTGTCTGGGCAGTTAAATAAACCTATCAGTTACAAGCCAGATCCAATCGGATTTGGCTTTTTTGTATTCACAAAAAGACCTACCCAAATGGATAGATCTTTGCTTGATTACAATTTACCTGCTACTGCATCCAAGAGTTCCTGGATTTTCGCTTGGTTGCTTCCTCCTGCCATGGCCATGTCTGGTTTACCACCACCACGTCCATCGACGATTGGAGCCAATTTTTTGATCAGGTTTCCTGCATGCACATCTTTTGTCTTGCTAGCTACAAGAACATTGACTTTGTCACCGATAGCTGCGACAAGAACAAGCACATCAGAGTAGTCTTTTTGTTTCCAGTTATCCGCAAAGGTACGAAGGGCACCTGCGTCTGATACAGAAACTTGGCTTGCAATGTAACGGTGATCGTTGACTTCCTTCACATCCTTGAAGACATCACCTGCGGCGGCGGCAGCGGCTTTTTCTTTCAACTCAGCATTTTCTTTTTGAAGTTGACGGAGTTGTTCTTGAAGACCTTCAACTTTATGAGGCACTTCCTTGAGTTGAGGGGCTTTCAAGGTTACTGCTACTGCTTTCAGAGCGTCTTCTTGTTCGCGATAGGCTTCAAAGGCTTCCTTGCCAGTTACTGCCAAGATACGGCGAGTTCCTGATCCGATACCTTCTTCTTTGACAATCTTGAAGAGACCAATCTCAGAAGTATTGCCAACGTGGGTACCACCACAAAGCTCAACAGAGTAATCACCGATGGTCACAACACGAACTTCTTTACCGTATTTCTCACCAAAGAGGGCCATAGCTCCCATTTCTTTAGCCGTGTCAATATCTGTCTCAACAGTCTTGATAGCAATTGCTTCCCAGATTTTCTCATTGACTTGCTGTTCAATGGCGCGCAACTCTTCAGGAGTTACCGCTTGGAAGTGTGTGAAGTCAAAGCGAAGGAATTCGACTTCGTTAAGGGATCCTGCTTGTGTCGCATGGTTTCCAAGGATATTGTGAAGGGCTGCATGGAGCAAGTGAGTGGCTGTGTGGTTCTTCATAACGCGGTGACGGCGATTGGTATCGATGGCCAATGTGTATTCTTGGTTCAAAGCTAAAGGTGCAAGAACCTCAACCGTATGAAGAGCTTGTCCGTTTGGCGCTTTTTGGACATCTGTTACTGTGGCTACGACATTTCCTTCAGCATCCAAGATTTGACCATGGTCAGCTACTTGTCCACCCATTTCAGCGTAGAATGGAGTCTCCGCAAAGATAAGAGAGGCAGTTCCTTCAGATACAGCTTCTACTTCTGCATTGTCAGCCACGATAGCCACCAACTTAGAAGGCAATTGACTGGCATTGTAGTTAAAGACACTTTCCACTGTAATGTTTTGGAGGGTTTCATTTTGCATTCCCATTGAGCCACCTTTGACAGCTGACGCACGAGCACGTTCTTGCTGCTCTTTCATGGCCGCTTCAAAACCTTCACGGTCTACAGTCATACCCGCTTCTTCAGCGATTTCTTCTGTCAATTCAACTGGGAATCCATATGTATCGTAGAGTTTGAAGACATCTTGCCCAGCGATAACGCTTTGTCCTTTTTCTTTCAAGTCAGCTACAATGGTTTCTGCAAAGTGTTGACCTGAATGAAGGGTACGGGCAAATGACTCTTCTTCGCTCTTGATAATTTTTTCGATAAAGTCACGTTTTTCAAGCACTTCTGGGTAATAGCTTTCCATGATTTTTCCAACAGTTGGAACGAGTTTGTAAAGGAAAGTCTCGTTGATGCCCAATTTTTGACCGTGCATAGAAGCGCGACGGAGGAGACGACGAAGGACATAGCCACGTCCCTCATTTCCAGGAAGAGCACCATCCCCAATGGCAAATGAAAGTGAACGGATGTGGTCCGCAATGACCTTAAAGCTCATGTTATCGCCATCTTGGTCGTAGACCTTACCTGACAATTTCTCAACTTCACGGATAATCGGCATGAAGAGGTCTGTTTCAAAGTTTGTCTTGGCTCCTTGGATAACTGCCACCAAACGCTCCAAACCAGCGCCCGTATCAATGTTCTTGTGTGGCAATTCTTTGTATTCGCTACGAGGAACAGCAGGGTCTGCGTTAAATTGTGACAAAACGATGTTCCAGATTTCGATGTAACGGTCGTTTTCGATATCTTCTGCAAGAAGACGAATACCGATATTTTCTGGGTCAAATGCTTCTCCACGGTCAAAGAAGATTTCTGTATCAGGTCCAGAAGGTCCTGCACCAATTTCCCAGAAGTTATCCTCTATTGGGATCAAGTGGCTTGGGTCCACTCCCACTTCGATCCAACGGTTGTAAGAATCTTTATCATCTGGATAGTAGGTCATGTAGAGTTTTTCAGCAGGGAAATCAAACCATTCTGGGCTTGTCAAGAGTTCATAAGCCCAGGTGATAGCTTCATCACGGAAGTAATCCCCAATAGAGAAGTTCCCCAACATTTCAAACATTGTATGGTGGCGAGCCGTTTTTCCGACATTTTCGATGTCGTTGGTACGGATAGCTTTTTGCGCATTGGTGATACGTGGATTTTCAGGTTTGATAGTCCCGTCAAAATATTTCTTAAGGGTTGCTACCCCAGAGTTGATCCACAAAAGAGTTGGGTCATTTACAGGAACCAAGCTGACTGATGGTTCGACAGAGTGGCCTTTGCTTGCCCAGAAATCTAGCCACATTTGGCGTACTTGAGCACTAGATAGTTGTTTCATAATATCTCCTTATTTACTTGTTTAATTTGATTGGCTTTCTAGCATCTCCACATAGTCAATCGCGACACAGAGGGAAATGACCAGGTCTGCATAAGAGTCTTCATAGACGGTTACGGTGTAAGTTGAGGTCAAATGGAAAATCTCTTTCCGAATCTCGGCAATCACTTGGTCGCGGTCATCCAACAATTTGAAATTCAAATCCCAGATATTACCCTCGATACGAAGCCCCAGATTATCAAACTCATACTTATCTCGCCAGAAGGTCAACTTCTTACGAATAACGAAATTGGAACCGTTTCGTAGCTGAATAGTAAAGCGAGGAAGCAAGGTGAAAAATTCTTTACTGATTTCACTGACCTGCTCACCATAGGCGTCATAGATGGTAAAGGTCTTAGGAATTTGGAAGAAAGATCCCTCCACCTGATAGTTCACTACTCCTCTATCATCCTTGATATCAAAACGTTCGCCCCCAAGACGAAACTTTTGTTTCACGAGAAATGTCTTCATAAACACCTCCAAAATTCAAAAGACAAGCTCACATCACGAAGGGCGAAAAACCGCGGTACCACCTTCATTCAATGAACTTGTCATTCTCTTATTCTTATGCAATTGTCTGATTGAGTAGCATGATTTCCTAGCTTAGATGGCTCGCAGCACCGCCAATTCTCTGGACTAAGATGGAGAGAAAACCAACTCTCAACTTTCTTATTATATCGTTTTTTGGGTTCTGCGTCAACTGGGAAAGCTGACAAGAAAGCATATCTTCTACTTCCGGTACATTTTAAACTGTAGGAAGAGGTCGCTATATTTGCCTGTCCATTTATGGTCAAACTTCTCATAAACTTCTAGGTTTTTCATGGTATCAGCGTCTGGATAGAAGGACTTGTCTTCTTTGGTCTCCTCTGGGAGCAATTCCTTGGCTGTGTTATTTGGTGTTGCATAGCCGACATATTCTGCATTTTTAAGAGCATTTTCGGGTTTTAGCATAAAGTTGATAAAGGCATAGGCGGCATCTTGGTTTTTCACGGTTTTTGGAATGACCATGTTATCAAACCAGAGATTGCTGGCCTCAGTCGGAACGACATACTTAAGGTTAGGATTTTTCTCCAACATCTGGCTAGCTTCCCCAGAGAAGGTGACACCGATGGCAGCATTGTTCTGAATCATGTAACCCTTCATCTCGTCCGCCACAATGGCCTTGATATTTGGAGTCAGTTTGTAGAGCTTATCTACTGTCTCTTCCAACTGCTGTGGATCCTTTGAGTTGAGACTATAACCGAGCGAATTAAGACCAAGTCCCAGCACCTCACGCGCCCCATCAAAGAGCATGATGGAATCCTTGTATTCTGGTTTCCAGAGGTCATCCCAATGCTCAGGCGCCTCATCTACCATGGTTTCATTGTAGACAATTCCCAAGGTCCCCCAGAAGTATGGGATGGAGAATTTATTGCCCGGGTCAAAGGACTGATTGAGGAACTCAGGTCCGATATTTTCGATTCCTTCAATTTTTGAATAATCAAGAGGAACTAAGAGGTCTTCGTCCTTCATCTTATTAATCATGTATTCACTCGGGATGGCAATGTCGTAGGTCGTTCCACCCTGCTTGATCTTGGTATACATGGCTTCGTTGGAGTCAAAAGTCTCGTACTGGACTTGGATGCCTGTTTCTTCTGTGAATTTCTCCAAGAGTTCTGGATCGATATAGTCCCCCCAGTTGTAGATAACCAATTTCTGACTATCTCGGCTGTTGATTTTACTATCTAAATGAGTCGCAATTCCCCACAAGACAAGGATAATCGCTACAATTCCTGCTAAAAATGAATAGAGTTTTTTCATGCTTGCTCCTCCTTCTCACGTGAGATAAAGTAATATCCAACCACTAGGATAATACTAAAGAGAAAGACAAGGGCAGAGAGGGCATTGATTTCTAGCGAAATTCCCTTACGAGCACGAGAATAAATCTCGACTGATAGAGTCGAAAAGCCATTCCCTGTGACAAAGAAGGTCACGGCAAAGTCATCTAGCGAATAGGTGAAGGCCATGAAATAACCTGCAATGATAGACGGAGTCAGATAAGGAAGCATGATTTCCTTAAACATCTGAAACTGGCTGGCACCAAGGTCATAAGCCGCATGGACCATGTCATCATTCATCTCCTTTAGACGAGGTAAGACCATCAAGACCACGATCGGGATGGAAAAGGCCACGTGACTAGATAGAACCGTCAAAAATCCAAGTGAAAACTTAAGCTGGGTAAAGAGAATCAAGAAGCTGGCACCAATCATAACGTCAGGCGCAACCATGAGGATATTATTGAGTGAAAGAAAGGCTTCTTGGTATTTCTTACGAGACTGGTAGATATAGATAGCACCGAAAGTCCCGATAATGGTCGCAATCAAGGCTGATAAAAAGGCCAAGAAAAAGGTCTGGGTGAGGATCAACATGAGGCGACCATCACCAAACATGGTTTTAAAATGGCTCAAGCTAAAGCCTGTAAAACTGTTCATATCATCGCCAGCATTAAAGGCGTAGCCAATCAAGTAAAAAATCGGCAAATAAAGGATGATAAAGACAAAGGCTAGGTAAAGATTGGCAAATTTTTTCATCGTTCTCTCCTTTCCTTGGTCACCCACATGGTGATGAACATGGTCAGGATGAGGATCACACCGATGGTAGAACCCATTCCATAGTTATCATTGGTCAGGAAGTTCTGCTCAATAGCCGTTCCCAGCGTGATAACACGGTTCCCACCAATCAAACGTGTCAGCATGAAGAGACTCAAACTCGGGATAAAGACAGACTGAACCCCACTTCTCACTCCATTCATTGATAGAGGGAAGATAACATGGCGGAAGGTTTCCCACTTGGTCGCACCAAGGTCGTGGCTGGCATTGATGAGATTGTTATCCATATCATCCAAGACATTGAAAATCGGCAAAATCATAAAGGGAAGCTCGATGTAGCTTGCGACAAAGATAAAGGAGAAATCCGTAAAGAGCAACTGCTGCGAACCGATTCCGATAAATTCCAAAAATTGGTTAATAGAGCCATTTTGACCAAAAATCCCGATAAAGGCATAGGCCTTGAGGAGCAGGTTAATCCAGGTTGGCAGAATAATCAGCATGAGCCATAGTTGACGGTGCTTAAGACGAGTCAAAAAGAGGGCTGTCGGATAACTGATGAGCAGTGTTACTAAGGTCACAATTCCTGCATAAAGCACAGAGTTGAAGCTCATTTTGAGGTAGGTCAAGTTTTGTGACGCAAAGTAGGATTTATAGTTTTCTAAACTAAACTGCCCTTCGATGTTGAAAAAGGATTGACCAAAAATCAAGACCAAGGGTGCGAGGACGAAGAGGGCAATCCAAAGCATGTAGGGCACTACAAAGAGTTTAGAGGTTGTTTTCTTCATCTCTTTCCTCCTCGATCGCGTTAATCAGACCTGCTTCTTGCTCTTCGATTTCTACGTACTCCTCGATACGTGCATCGAACTCTTCTTCGGTTTCGTTGAGACGCATGATGTGGATGTCTTCTGGTTCAAAGTCCAGACCGATTTCCTCTCCAACAATGGCCTTACGAGTCGAGTGAATCATCCATTCATTTCCGAGTTCGTCATAGGCGATAATCTCGTAGTGCACCCCACGGAAGAGTTGGGTATCCACCTTGACTTGGAGCTTGCCTTCTTCAGGAAGGGTAATGCGCAAGTCCTCTGGACGAATGACAATCTCGACAGGCTCACTTGGCTTCATCCCCCCGTCGACCGCTTCAAAGCGTTTGCCATTGAACTCGACCAAGTAGTCCTCAATCATGGTTCCTGGCAAGATATTGGACTCACCAATAAAAGTGGCAACAAAGTGGTTGATTGGCTCATCGTAGATGTCCACCGGCGTTCCAGACTGAACAATCTCGCCATCGTTCATAACGAAAATCCAGTCACTCATAGCAAGGGCTTCTTCCTGATCGTGAGTGACAAATACGAAGGTAATTCCCAATCGTTGTTGCAATTCACGCAGTTCGTACTGCATGTCTGTTCGCAATTTCAAGTCCAGCGCTGACAAAGGCTCGTCCAGCAAGACCACACGGGGTTGGTTAATAATGGCACGGGCAATGGCCACACGCTGACGTTGTCCTCCAGAGAGTTTACGGATGGAACGTTTCTCATAACCTTCCAACTGAACCATCTTGAGAACTTCCGCTACGCGTTGTTCGATTTCTTTCTTGTCGATCTTACGCAAGCGGAGTGGAAAGGCAACATTTTCAAACACATTCATATGTGGAAACAAGGCATAGGATTGAAAGACCGTATGGACATCTCGTTTATTGGTTGGGATGTCGTTAATCCGTACCCCATCCAGTAAAATATCCCCTGTCGTCGCATCCAGTAAACCTGCAATGATATTTAGAATGGTTGATTTCCCTGAACCAGATGCGCCTAAAAGAGTGTAAAACTTCCCTTCTTCCAACTCAAAGTTGATGTCTTTGAGAACCTTGGTGTTGCTGTCTTCAAAAACTTTAGAAACGTTTTTGAATTCAATAATTGGTTTTTTCAATTGTCATAAATTCCTTCTTTTTCATAAATTAACAGATCAGGGCTCTGTCAGGCCACTACTACCTCGTGTAGGAGATTGAACTGCCTACATGCATCTTCGCTAACGATAGGCTTTCACCCCCTTTCCATTGACATAGTAGCAGCTTTTCTGCCTAAATTTTATTCTTTCTCACCCAAGATTCGGACTTCTCTCTCAAGGGTGACACCTGAGTGTTCCTTGACTTTTTCAATAACAGATTGGATCAAGTCCTCATAGTCTTTGGCCGTTCCGTCAGCAACATTAATCATAAATCCTGCGTGCTTTTCAGACACTTCAACACCACCGATACGATAGCCCTTGAGACCAGCCTCTGAAATCAACTGACCTGCAAAATGCCCCACTGGACGCTTAAAGACTGAACCACAAGATGGGTATTCTAGAGGTTGTTTGAGTTCACGTAGGTGCGTCAAGCGATCCATTTCTTGCTTGATAACCTGATGATTTCCTGGAGATAGGGCAAATTTAGCTGACAAAACAACAGCTCCAGAATCTTGAACAGCTGAATGACGGTAACCAAAAGCCAATTCCTTGGCAGATAAGGTCTCGATTTCCCCTTCCTTGGTCAAAACTTGACAAGACTGCAAGATATGAGCAATCTCTCCTCCATAGGCACCCGCATTCATAAAGACTGCTCCACCGACGCTCCCTGGAATGCCACAGGCAAACTCGAATCCAGTCAAACTATGACGAAGGGCAATACGTGTCGTTTCAATCAAGTTGGCCCCAGCTTCCGCTTCAATGGTATAACCATCAACTGAAACGTTATTGAGCTTGTCACACAAGATGACAAATCCACGAATTCCACCGTCACGAACGATAATATTGCTGGCATTCCCTAGCACCATCCAAGGAATATTCTCTTGATTGGCAAATTGAACGACACGCGCCATCTCATAGCGATTGCGTGGTAAAACCAGATAATCCGCTCGTCCCCCTACCTTAGTGTAGGTATAGAGCTTCAAGGGTTCCTTAAAACGAATATCAATTCCTTCTAATTGTTCTTGTATTCTAGTTACTAATGTCATATCTCTCATCCTTTTGTAAAGTGATTTCATTATACCATTTTTAAAGATTTTTGACGACTGGAAATTTCTGTATCCAATCTTCACATAAAAAAAGAGGTCACCCCTCTTTTTATGATTTTTTCCAAAATGTAGATTTTGTTAGCCAGACAAGAGCTATAAGTTCTGCGAGAAGAATGAACTCAACTAGAAGCGGATTTGTAATCCATCCCACTTGAGATAGAGCTGGAGCCAAGTCAAACAAAGCATGCAAGCCATAGGCAGCAACGAGGTAGATCCATTTCTTTTGACGGACACTTTGATAGACCCAGACAGTAAGGCTAATTTGGAGAACCAGAGCAAGCACACGCTCAACCCCTAGTAGATAGACCTGCCATGCTGATAGAGACTGAACTGTTTCTAATGTACTCTTTGTAAGAAGATTCGCCGCATCAGTATTTGATGACTGTACTAGTGAAAAGAGGATCAAAAGGCTAATCAAACTTCCCATTCCGAGATAGAGCATCTCCAAGCCCCCATGTCCTAAGCCATAAGCCCAAGCATCTCGATCTTCCAACTTTCTCTTTTTCTCCAACCATTTAAAAAAGACAAGACGAGCCGTTTCCTCAAAGAGGGCAGCCATGGCGATTCCATAAAGGACATATAAGAAAGGTTGCTCCTGCATGAGCGGAATGGTTCCATCTTTTTGCGGATGGAGTACCAGAAGATGAACCATCTTCTCTAACACTTGAGAAGAAACAAAAAATGCGATTGCCCCCAAGCCCATCACTGCAAGAGAGATTTTAAACCGTTTTTTGGCATACCAAGTTCCACCTACTAGAATGAGAACCAAAGCAATCATGGTAAGGATAATATGTACTGTCATCTTTTTCTCCTATTCCGACTTATCAATATCTTTCTTCATCTCGTCAACGTTAAATTTAGCAAATAAATACTGGCGATCTTGGACTGGAAAACGTTGGTCCAACTGGTCGACTGCCCCAACCTCGATCATTCCTTCTTTGATAACAAAGTCCATCACATGCCCACCAAAGGTCAAATCATCTGAGATAAAATGCAAATGGTAGCCTGCAACACTCACCCCATGGAAAATCTCTGGTGTCCAAAATCCAACAATGGTCCCCGATACATTTTCACGGCTATATTCAGGTTGGTGAGTCGTGACATCAGCGAACTTGGTATCAGGTGTGGATTTGGGAATCATCCGTACGTGCATTTGTGAAAATTCACCATGAATCTTGATGGAACGAAAAAGATTTTCCCCATCATAGTAGGACTCAATTCGCTTTTCCAATTCCTTATCTGTCATCTCAAAACGCTGACGGAAAATCACTTCTGCCTGATGAGGAACCACTGCTGCATAGGGAATAAGGGCATCTGCTGCGACCTCAACGATTTCAGGCGTTTGACCAGATCCCTTGGCTTGATATGCCTTACCATCAAGGACAATCAACTCCCCATCAATCGAATCCAATGTCCCCAAGCCGAGGTCACCATGTTCCAGCAACTCTCCCACTGTCATGGTTCCACCATAGAGACCTGCCATTAGGGCACCTAAAGTATTGTATTGAAATAATTTTACCGGTTCCTGCACTTTTCTATCCATTCTCTTTCTTATCTTTTATTCAATGAATCATCATACTTTCTAAGTATACCACATTTGCTCCTAGTTGTGAAAGGGAGAAATGCTTTTCCCATTGCAAAGGAGGCAAAAAAAAGGTACAATGTAACAAAATCAAGGGAGGTCTGGAATGAAGAAAGAAAGTAAATACCAAGCAGTCGTTTCCTTTCTCAAAAAAGGTATCGAATCAGGAAAATTTCCAACAGGTAGCCGGCTTCCCTCTATCCGTCAACTGAGCCAAGACTTTCACTGTAGCAAGGACACTATCCAACGATCCCTACTGGAATTACGCCATGAACAATACCTCTATGCCAAACCCCAAAGTGGCTACTATGTTCTAGAACAAGGACAGCACCAAGACTTGGAAATTGAAGTCACTGACGAGCATGCTAGTGCTTATGACGATTTCAGACTCTGCGTCAACGAAACCCTGATAGGCCGAGAAAACTACCTCTTCAACTACTATGACAACCAAGAAGGCCTTGAGGAACTCAGACAATCTGTCCATCAACTCCTCTTTGACCAAGCCCTCTACTGTAAACCCGATCAACTTGTTCTAACTTCTGGCACCCAGCAAGCTCTCTTTATCCTTTCTCAGATTAACTTTCCGAGCGAGGGAGCTGAGATTTTGGTCGAACAACCGACCTACCACCGAATGAATCGCCTCTTGGTCGCTCAAGGATTAGCCTACCAGACCATTGAACGCCGTATTGATGGCATTGACCTTGAAGAACTGGAAGAACAGTTCAAATCTGGGAAAATCAAGTTTTTCTACACTATTCCTCGCTTCCACTATCCTCTAGGTCATTCCTATTCTGATCAGGAAAAAAGGGCTATTCTAGATCTAGCAAACCAGTATGGTGTTTACATCGTAGAGGATGACTATCTAGGAGATTTAGACCCTAAAAAAGGGCAGACCTTCCACTATCTGGACACTGAGGATCGGGTCATTTATATCAAGTCCTTCTCAACCAGCCTCTTTCCAGCCCTTCGTATTACCGCTCTCATTCTCCCAAATGCCCTAAAAAAGGCCTTTGTTTCCTACAAAAATATCCTGGACTATGACAGCAATCTCATCATGCAAAAGGCTCTCTCTCTTTACATCGATAGCCAGCTATTTGAAAAAAATCGACTGGCCAGACTGACCCTTCAAGAGAACTATCAGAATCGGATAAAGGAAGTACTTGAAGAGAACACCTGTCCCTTGCCCCACTATCCTCTACATGATGGTCTTTTGCTTGATTTGAGAGACTATCCTAAAATCACCAGTTTAAAACACAGCTCACTCAAACTAGACTTTTTTGAGAAGGCTTATTTGGACGCCTGTCCTTATCAGTTCGCCAAAGTCACTCTTGAAAATCTAGAAGAGTTATTAGAATACCTAAAAGCAGAATTGGATTAAATTCCAACTCTGCTCTTTTTTATTGTTCAACTTCTGTTAGTTTCGCTGCTTTTTCTAGATAGCTTTGATAGGTTCCGTCATCTTTTAGTTTTTGGATAACCTTATCGACTACTGCTTTCAAGTCTGATTGATTCTTCTTAATAGCAACAGCATTGGCTTCGCCATCTTTCATCGTCAAATTAACAGTTGCAACGGCAAGATCTGAGTTTTTACCTGCGTAGCTAAGAGCAACTGGTTCATCCATATGAACAGCATCCACTTTTCCAGCTTGCAATTCATTAACTGCTTCCCCCATATTGGTCAAGGATGTCAATTGGGCATTTGGCAATTGTTCCTTCACCATAGTTTCTGGAACGGTTCCCTTTTGAGCAGCGATATTCGCACTTGCGAGGCTTGAAAGATCCTTGTACTTATCTAAATCGGCTTTTCTAACCAAGAAACTCATCTTGTTTTCATAGTAAGGGATTGAAAAGTCAAAGACTTCCTTTCTCTCATCTGTGGCACTAATTCCTGCAATGGCTAAGTCAGCCTTTCCAGTTTGAAGACTAGTCAAAACATTGTCAAAACTCATGCTAGAGATTTCAAGTTTAACCCCAAGCTCATCCGCAATCGCTTGAGCCATATCAATATCTGCCCCAACCACTTGGTTTTTACCATCTACCAAGGATTGGAATTCAAATGGTGCATAGTCTGGGCTGGTCGCAACGACTAGCTTTCCTTTTTGTCTGATAGCGTCCACAGCAGACTGGGAACTATCCGTACTGGATTGACAAGCTACTAAAATCACGCTAGCAAGCATGCTACACACAACTAATATCCATTTCTTAAATTTCATAAATAAACGACCTTTCTGTTATTTCTGAATAATTATAACTCTTTTAAAAATAGTTGTCAACCCTTTTAGAGATTTTGAATGTAAAATAATTCTTTTCATAAAAAGAAGACTGATTTATCACAATCAGCCTTTTATTCTGTATATTTAAACTGTTCCTTATAGCTCGACAATCTTCCCTGTTTCAAAGTAAACAACCCATTCACAGATATTTTTAGCGTAGTCTCCGATACGTTCCAAGAAGGAAATGACCTGGAAGTAATCACGGCCTGTAACGATGGCTTCAGGATGTTTCTTAATTTCTTCTGTGGCCAAATCACGAATGCTATCAAAGTAATGGTTGATTTTTTCGTCCATCGCTGCTACTTCGTAGGCTTGATCCACCGAACCGTTCAGATAGAGATCTAGAGCCGCTTCGACGAAGTTTTTCACATCGCGTCCCATCTTTTTGATCTCTTCTTCAACTGCAGGAATGCGTTGTTCCCCCTTCATACGAATAGTTGCTTTTGCGATTGACACTGCATGGTCTCCCATGCGTTCCAGGTCTGATACTGCCTTAAGAACGGTCAATACAGTACGGAGGTCTTGAGAAACAGGTTGTTGAAGCGCGATCATTTCAAATGATTTCTTTTCGAGTTTCACTTCATATCCATTTACTTCTGCATCTTCCTCAATAACTTCTTTTGCCAAATCACGGTCATGTGTGACAAAGGCACGCACTGTACGATTGATTTGTGAGAGCACTTCTTGTCCCATGGCATAGAACTGGTTGTGCAATTTCTCCAAATCTTCTTCAAATTGAGATCGTAACATCATTCAACTCCTTATCCAAATTTTCCTGTAATATAATCTTCTGTTTCCTTGTTTTGTGGGTCTAGGAACATTTTCTTCGTATCGTTAAACTCAATCAAATCCCCATCTAGGAAAAATCCTGTTTTATCAGAGATACGAGAGGCCTGTTGCATCGAACGTGTTACCAAAAGCATGGTGTATTTATCTTTCAGACCATACAAGGTTTCCTCAATCTTACCAGCCGAGATAGGATCCAAAGCTGAAGTCGGTTCATCCAAGAGAATAATCTTGGGACTTGTTGCTAAGACACGGGCAACACAAACACGTTGCTGTTGGCCACCTGAGAGACCAATGGCTGAATCATGCAAGCGATCCTTGACCTCATCCCAGATAGAAGCACGTTGCAAAGCTTTTTCTACTGCTTCATCCAAAACATGTTTATCCTTGACTCCATTGATACGTAGGCCGTAGACAACATTTTCATAGATAGACATAGGGAAAGGATTGGGCTGTTGAAAGACCATACCGATTTCCTTACGCAATTCAACCGTATCGGTACGCGGACTGTAGATATTGTGACCATTATAAATCACTGTTCCAGTTGTTGTCACCTCAGGATTTAAATCGCCCATGCGGTTGATGGCTTTGAGAAGAGTGGACTTTCCTGATCCAGAAGGACCAATCAAGGCTGTTATTTCCTTAGGTTGGAAAGAAAGGGAAACACTATTCAAAGCCTTCTTTTTATTGTAATAAACGGACAGGTCCTTAACCTGCAAAATCGGTTCTGTCATACTGCTTCCTTTCTAACCAAAGTGTCCCGTTACATAGTCATTGGTTGACTGTAACTTAGCATTTTGGAAAATATTGGATGTCTTATCATACTCAATCAAATCACCCAAGTAGAAAAATCCTGTGTAGTCACTTGCACGCGCAGCCTGTTGCATACTGTGGGTAACGATGATGATGGTAAAGTCCTTCTTCAATTCCAACATGGTTTCTTCCAGTTGGGCTGTCGCAATCGGATCCAAGGCTGACGCCGGTTCATCCATCAAGAGGATGTCTGGCTTGACAGAGATGGCGCGAGCGATACAGAGACGTTGTTGTTGTCCACCAGAAAGCATCAAGGCTGATTTGTGGAGGTCGTCTTTGACCTGGTCCCAAAGGGCAGCCTGTCGGAGAGAGGTTTCGACAATTTCATCAAGTACTTTCTTGTCCTTAACACCTGCACGTTCATGAGCAAAAGTGATGTTGCGGTAAATAGACTTGGCAAATGGATTTGGACGTTGGAAGACCATTCCGATATGCTTGCGCATCTCATAGACATTGATTTCTGGACGGTTGACGTCAATCCCTCGGTAGAGGATTTGACCTGTGACCTTGGCAATATCAATGGTATCATTCATCCGATTGAGACTGCGAAGATAAGTAGATTTCCCAGATCCAGAAGGACCAATCAAGGCTGTAATTTTATTTTTTTCAAATTGCATATCGATGCCCTTAATGGATTCATTTTTACCGTAGTAAACATGTAAATCCTTGGTAGAGAGGGCCACTTTTTCTTCAGGGAAGGTGATGATATGCTTTTCATCCCAGTTATATTTTGACATGGCTTCTCCTTTAGGCAGCGGTTAATTTCTTGTGTAAATAGCTTCCGAGTTTGCGTGCTCCAAAGTTAAAAATCAAGATAAAGATGAGGAGCACGGCGGCAGAACCAGCAGATACGATGGTAGCATCAGGAATGGTTCCTTCACTGTTGACCTTCCAGATGTGGACAGCCAAGGTTTCTGCTTGACGGAAGATAGAGATTGGACTGGTAACACTGAGAATATTCCAGTTAGACCAGTCAAGGGCTGGAGCGGATTGTCCTGCCGTATAGATAAGAGCGGCGGCCTCACCAAAGATTCGGCCAGAGGCCAAGACAACACCCGTTACGATACCTGGAAGGGCTTCTGGAATGACGACATGGACCACAGTCTCCCAACGAGAGATACCAAGAGCTAAGCCAGCCTCACGTTGTGTATGGTGAACGTGTTTTAAACTGTCTTCAACATTTCGAGTCATCTGTGGCAGATTAAACACTGTCAAGGCCAAGGCACCTGAAATGATTGAAAATCCATACTCAAACTGGACTACAAAAATCAAGTAACCAAAGAGACCCACAACGACTGATGGTAGAGAAGACAAGATTTCAATACAGGTTCTGACAAAATTTGTCACAGGACCCTTTTTTGCATATTCAGCTAGGTAAATCCCAGCCCCCATAGACAAAGGCACAGAGATAATCAAAGTAATTACTAAAAGGAAGAAGGAATTGTAGAGCTGAATCCCGATACCCCCACCTGCTTGATAAGAGGAGGATTTCCCTGTCAAGAAGGACCAAGAGATATGTGGTAACCCTCTCACCAAGATATAGAGAATCAAGGATGCCAAGATGGCAACGATGATACCCGCGATGGTATAGAGGACAGCTGTTGCAAGTTTATCTAATTTCTTAGCGTGCATAGTTTTTCTTTCCTCTTTCTTTCGTAATCAATTTAATCACACTGTTAAAGGCTAAACTCATCAAGAGCAAGACTAGGGCCAGTGACCAGAGAACGTTATTATCAACCGTTCCCATGACGGTATTTCCGATACCCATAGTCAATACAGATGTCAAGGTCGCAGCTGGTGTTGTTAACGAAGTTGGGATGACTGCTGAGTTTCCGACAACCATCTGAATAGCAAGGGCTTCACCGAAGGCACGCGCCATCCCAAAGACCACTGCAGTGAAAATACCTGAACGTGCTGCTTTCAAGGTCACACGCCAGATGGTTTGCCAACGAGTGGCTCCCATAGCCAAACTGGCTTCACGGTAATGACGAGGAACAGCACGCAGGCTATCTGTTGTCATAAAGGTTACAGTTGGTAGGATCATGACAAAAAGAACGAAAATCCCTGACAAAATTCCGAAACCAGTTCCACCAAAGACGCTACGAACAAAAGGTACCACAACTTGCAAACCGATAAATCCATAGACGACTGAAGGAATACCGACGAGGAGTTCAATGGCTGGTTGCAAGATTTTTGCGCCCTTTGGTGATACTTCTGTCATAAAGACTGCAGCTCCGATGGCGAAGGGAGTTGCGATGAGGGCTGATAAAATCGTCACAATAAAGGAACCCAAAATCATCGGAAGGGCACCAAATTGTTTCCCTGAAGGATTCCAAGTTTGTCCAAAGAGGAAATCAAAGATGTTCACTCCATTGACAAAGAAGGTTGATAAGCCTTTTTGGGCTACAAAAATCAAAATCATCGCCACAATGATGACAATCAAAGAAAGGCAGGTGAAGGTCAAACCTTTACCAAACTTCTCAAGGCGAGAGTTCTTTGAAGGAGAGAGTAATTTTTTAGATAATTCTTCTTGATTCATTATTGACCTCCTTCTACTGCTGTAACGGTACCTGAAGCATCCTTTTGGACTTTCATTTCATTGATAGAGATATAGCCCATGCCCTTAACAATTCCATTTTGGGCTTCATCTGAGAGGACGAAATTCAGGAATTCAGCAGCTAACTCATTTGGCTGACCGAGTGTGTACATATGTTCATAAGAGCACAAAGGCCAATTATTAGTCGTTACATTTTCAGACGTAGGCTCATACCCATTCAGTTTCATACTTTTCACTGAGTCATCTACATAGGCAAAGGCTAGGTAAGAAATAGCTCCAGGTGTTTGGGATACAATCGACTTGACCATCCCGTTAGAATCCTGTTCTTGGCTCTGCATTGCCGATTGCCCATTCATAACCACCGTATCAAACGTCGCTCGTGAACCAGAACTTGCTGCTCGGTTGATGATTGAAATGGCCAGGTCTTTGCCCCCAACTTCTTTCCAGTTGGTCACTTCACCTGTAAAGATTTTGCGAAGTTGCTCGGTTGTGAGATTTTCAACATCCACTTCCTTGTTTACAATCACTGCAAGACCAGCCACTGCAACCTTGTGGTCTACCAGAGCTGAAGCATCGATTCCATCTTTTTCCTCTGCAAAGACGTCAGAGTTCCCGATGTCTACTGCTCCAGACTGGACTTGGGAAAGTCCTGTACCCGATCCACCACCTTGAACATTGACTGTTTTTCCGATGTTTCTAGAACCAAATTCATCTGCTGCTGCTTCGACAAGAGGCTGAAGAGCTGTTGAACCAACGGCTGTCATGGATTCTCCACGATCAATCCAGCTAGCACATCCTGCTAGAGAACCTGCCATCAAAAGAGCTGCAAGAGACATGACGAGCTTTTTTCTTTTTTTCACTGTTATTCTCCTTGAACATAATGATGAATGTTCTGATTTCTTCCGTTTGTCCTGATCATCCAATTATCATCAATGATTGTCCCGCTTTATTTTATCTAGACATTCTTAGGAGCGGGAAATTCCATCGTATAATATAAGTAATAATGAAAGACTATCAGAAAAAACTCATACTTCCACTATAACATAGAATAGGCTCTTTGACTAGCTTTTTCACCTAAATCTGAGTCCTTTTGGATAATAATTTTTCAAAACATTTCCCGTTACCTTGGCAAAGCCTAATCCGTTTCCTTGAACCACAACTTGGTACCAGCCATTTGGTCGAGCTTCAGACAATTGAACGGTCTCACCAGCCACATATTTTACAAAGTCCTCATCATTGATTTCGACACTTTGTTTTACTTGGCTTGGTTTCAAGGCCAAACCGAGAGCAAAGCTTGGTTCAAAACGTTTCTTCTTAAACGTCCCCAGATGAAGTCCATTTCGGGCAATTTTGAGTTTCCCTAGATCAGGTAGCATCTCTGGCAAGAGATAAAGTTGATCTCCAAAAGTCTGCAAGATACCAGTTAGATTGACTCGCAAGTGTTTTTGAACAAAATCATGCCACAAGTTCTGCTGTTCGCGACTTAGATTGCTCTTGCTAGCTTTGAATTTAGGTGCTGGATTTTGTCCTTTAAAATGCAGATGGGCAACAAACTGGCCTTCTCCCTTGAAATGATTAGGATACATCCGCGCAGTTTCAGGAAGATCAATTCCTACCACCATACCGTTCACATGCTCGACTGGAAGCAATTCAAATTCATAAGTATCAAGTAACCAGTGGACGATTTCTTCATTTTCCTCAGGTGCCCAAGTACAGGTCGAATAGACCAAACAACCACCTTCTGCAAGCATGGTCACTGCATCTTCTAAAATTTCCCTTTGGAGACTAGCACATTGGCTCGGATAGTCGATGCTCCAATAATCCATGGCATCTGGCCGCTTACGAAACATCCCTTCACCCGAGCAAGGTGCATCAAGGACAATCACATCAAAGTAACCTTTAAAAACCTTGGCCAAGCGGTCAGCAGATTCATTGGTCACGACAACGTTTGTCGCTCCAAATCGCTCCATATTTTCTACTAAAATCTTAGCACGCTTACTTGAAATTTCGTTGGAGACAAGGACTCCTTGATTAGCCAGATAAGCGGCTAGTTGAGTGGATTTTCCACCTGGTGCTGCCGCCAAGTCCAAGACCTTCATGCCAGGACTTGGTTGAGCCACCTGGGCCACCATTTGGGCTGCAGGCTCTTGCGAATAAACAAGACCTGTCGCGTGCTCTGGAGATTTCCCAGAAACTTTACCATAATACCCCCAAGGTGTATTGGGAATAGCATCCGCAAACGACAATTGACTTTCTTTTAAGGGATTGACTCGAAAAGCCGAAACCGCTTCCCGCTTAAAAGAGGCAAGAAAGTCTCTTGCCTCATCTTCTAGTATCGCTTCATATTTTTCAACAAATCCTTCTGGAAATTGCATTTAGTTCTCTTTCCTTTCGTAGATATAAGACTGAATCACTTCTTGCATCTCGATTGGCACCATCATGACAGGCTGACGCGTTTTAAAATCAGCGGGCTCACCTGATACTGTAAGAAGACGATAACCCAGACTTTCCCCTAAGATACTGGCCGCAGCGTAATCCCATGGCTGTAAGTAGGTAATATAAGTCAGAAGACGACCCGATAAAACCTTGGCAAAACTAATGGCCGCACTGCCGTAGACACGGACTCCCAACGCTGCTCGCCCCAAATCCGCCAGGCCCCACTCATTGCTTTCAAACATACCTGAGTTACCAGCAACCAGGAATTCTCTGAGGGGCTTCTTTTTAAAAGGCGGTAAGGGCTCATTATTGCGACAAGGAGGAAAGGCACCACCACCATGGTAACAATCACCTTTCATAACATCATAGATGATGCCAAATTTGCCCACACCATTCTCAAAATAAGCCAACATCACGGCAAAATCTTCCTGCTGAGCGACAAAGTTATTGGTACCGTCAATGGGATCAATCACCCAAACAGAACCTTGATCGACCGCAGCACGCAAACAGCCCTCTTCCGCGCAAATCAAGTCCTCAGGATAGGAGGACTTGATCCGATCAACCAAGAGTTCCTGGACCTCCTTGTCCAAACGTGTCACTAAGTCAGTAGGTGAAGACTTGCACTCAACCTGCAAATCTTCTTTCATGTGAGCCAAAATATAGTCAGCAGCTTCCTGCACAATCTGTTTGGCAAATTCAAATTTAGTTTCCAAGAGAAATCTTCCCTTCTCTTTTTTCTTTTGCTAATTGAACCGCATGATAGAAGGAATAACCGCTAACCGTCTCAAATTCGCGACCTAGGCGCTTTTCTTCACTTTTGCTTGGAACCACAGACTTAAATTCCTTATAGGAATCTAGCAGTTTTTTTGCTTCTACCTTATCTTCATAAGCAGCTTCAATATCATTAAAAAAAGAGAGCACTGAAGCAAGTTCTTCAGTGCTCCACGACAAATCTAGTGGGTAACTATACTGTTTGTTCATCTATCCAATACCAGCTCTCAATGTTGCTTCTTTCAATTCTTGTTTACGGTAACTACGAGGGAGAAAAGCACGAATCTCATCTTCATTAAAACCGATCTGCATGCGTTTGGTATCTGTAATAATTGGGCGACGCAAAAGACTAGGATATTGCTCAATCAACTGAAGCAACTCCGATACCGTGATACTCTCTACATCAATATCTAATTTTTGAAAGATTTTTGAACGAGTTGAAATGATGTCATCAGTACCATTTTCGGTCAAGGAAAGAATATGTTGTAATTCTTTTCTTGTTAAAGGACTAGTCATAATATTATGCTCTTGAAAGGGCACTTTATGCGTCTCTAACCAAGCCTTTGCCTTACGACATGATGTACAACTCGGTGATAAAAATAGTGTAATCATGCTTTTCTCTTCTTTTATCTATACTTGCTATTTCTATTATACAAAAAAATAAAGCGCTTGACTAGGTATTTTTAGAAAAAAAGCCTATTTTTTCATAGAAAATAGACTGTTTTCTGCAAAAATCTCCTGCTTTGCAAGTTTATCTTTAGGATAACCTAACAATAAATAGGGAGTAGAGCAACTTCTCTCGTTTTTTATTAAAAATACAGAACTTTTTCCACTATTTCCTTGAAGCTTTAGCAAGAAGGAAACCAAACATTCCTTCATATAAAACAAAGAAAAGTACAAAGGCATGGAGAAAGAAAGTCTCTGGCAAAATCCAAATAACGGGATCCTTTGCTGGATCAAAAAGCCAGGTATCATCTCCCACAAAGAGAATCTGATGGAAAAGAGTAAAGAATTGCTCAAAACCAATCAACACTCCTACAAGCCCAATGACTAGAGGCAGTAGCACTAGAGCCAAGATACTTTTACGATATAGGGGTAGAAATCCTTTTTTCACAATCTTTCTAACAAAGAAATAGAAACTTGGTAATGTCACTAGGGCAACTAGCTGAACCAAGTGGAAGAGATTCTTCACCACCGCAAAATGGTGTAAACCTGCAGCTGATGAACGAAAATCTGGCATCTCCAAGACCTGACTAAAGGGATTGGTCAGGTAATTCATCAAGATATGAAAGTTATACAGAATGGTTTCGGGCTTTAGATAGACTCGATTCGCTAAGTTCAGCCACTCAATTTCTAAAGGATAGAAAATCCATGCCAGATAAATGGTTAAGAGAATAGACAGTGAGAGGAGAAAGAGCATACTTCCCCAAAAGGTCAGTTTAGTTTTCATCAAAATTCCACTCCGCAAGGCTAGAAACTACATGAGTTGGTGCAATTGGTAGGTCAGCCACTTCTTCTGCTTTGGTAAAACCTGTTGTCACTAAGAGCGTTGGAATGCCATTGTCAATCCCTGCTCGGATATCTGTCAGGTAGTTATCCCCAACCATGAGCAAGTCTTCTCGATCTATACCTAGATGTTCCACGGCCTTTTCCATGATGATCGCATTCGGTTTTCCGATATAAACTGGTTTTACACGTGTTGCTACTTCAAGAAGTGTAATTAGTGAACCAGCACCAGGCAAGAGACCACGTTCCGTCGGGATATTGAGGTCAGGGTTGGTTCCGATAAAGTGAGCCCCCTTTTGAATGGCTAGAGTCGCCGTCGCAAATTTTTCATAGTCGACTTGCCAGTCCAGTCCAACGACCACATAGGCAGGATTTTCCTTGTCTTCCGCATAACCTGCAGCCTGGATAGCATCCTTGAGCCCAGCTTCTCCGATGACATAGGCTGTCTTTTCCAGTCCCAAGTCGTTCATATAGTCGATGGTTGCCAAGGTTGCTGTATAAACAGTTGATCGAGGGGTATTAATATTAAAATTCTCAGCCAACATCTCTTTAACACTCTCAGGAGTTCGGGTTGTATTATTGGTCACAAAGAGGTAGGGAATTTCTCTTTTTTGTAACTCATGGACAAAAGCCTCACCCGCCGGAATCCGGTCTTTCCCCTTGTAAATGGTTCCGTCTAAATCAATTAAATAACCTTTATAAGTCATATCGCCCTTTCTAATTGCCTTCAATTTCTTGCCAAGTAATCATAGCTTGGGCATTGATCTCGCCATCACTGATAATCTCATGCTTGCTTTCTAGTCCCTTGAGTTCATAAGCTGAAGCAATCATGCCACCTGGTCGCACTTCTTTTACATATTTGAGATTGATTTTCTTTGGAATATACTTGGTCAAAAAGTCTGCTCCCATAACCTCAAAAATCCAATCTAGGTATTTGCTATTATTGACATGACCATTCATATCCAAGTCGTAAAAACGAACATGGTAGTCTTTACTGATCGGATCTTCTAGATTTGCATACTTTGGCCCACGGATGAGTTTTTTATCAAACTCGGACTGATAAGGAGCAACAATCTCCGGTTCGACAGCATGAACTTTACGACTGTCTCGGTCCATCAGAACAAAGGTTGCTACCATGCGAATGATTTCTTGACCTGCTTCATCATAGATAGTGAAACGGCGGTAGCAAAAAAGACGATTGTAAGTCAACGCTTCTGTTTCAATCGTAATCTCTTCAGCAAAGCGAGGCAAGCGTACCACGTCAATCGCATAATCTGTAATAATCCAGACCAGATTGTAACGTTCTAACATATCCTTGTCGCTAACTCCCAGCTCAATCGACTGCATACCTGATACTTGCAAGGACAGCAAAATCACATCTGGAAGTTTGATATGACCGTTCATGTCCGCCATATCAAAAGGAATTTTCATTTTCATTTGATAAGTTAAGCCCATTGTTCTACTCCAAAATAAATCGTTCTGCTACAGTGTCTCCTAAAAAGAGACCTCTCTTTGTCATTCGGACACGGTCATCGTCAATCTGCATGAGACCTTGTTGAACCAAGTCTCTGATGATTTCACCATAAAGTCCATCAAAGGACCGTCCGAATTTTTCCTCAAATCGCGCCATGGAAACCCCAGATTTTTTCCGGAGGCCTAGGAACATTTCTTCTTCCATCTGTTCCCTTTGGCTCAGGTGTTCTTCTGTTATCCGAGCATTTCCTGCCTCTACTGCATTGAGATAGTGGCGGATAGGACCGTGGTTTTTATAACGTACCCCGTTCACATAACCTGAAGCACCCGCACCGATACCATAATACTCGGCATTGTCCCAGTACATGAGATTGTGGCGACTTTCAAATCCGGGTTTAGAGAAATTCGAAATCTCATAATGCTCAAAACCAGCTCGCTCCAGTTCAGCGATGATGTACTCAAACATCTCCGCTTCTAGTTCCTCCTTGGGCAGGGGCAATTTCCCTCGTCTCATGCGGTTCATAAAGACCGTATGGTTTTCCAAAATCAAGCTATAAAGACTCATATGAGGAATATCAAGCGAGATAGCCTTAGCCACATTTTCTTTGACCTGATCCATAGTTTGACCTGGAAGAGCGTAGATTAGGTCGATAGAAATATTGTCAAAACCAGCCAGTTTGAGGCGGTCGATACTTTCATAAATATCCTTCTCTAAATGACTGCGCCCAATCTTTTTCAGCATTTTGTCATCAAAAGTCTGCACACCTAAGGAAACACGATTGACTGCCGACTGTTTCAAAACCGCAATCTTATCCGCATCCAAGTCGCCTGGATTGGCTTCAATGGTCAACTCTTCCAAGACAGACAAGTCTAGATTTTTAGTCAAGCCATCCAAGAGCACTTCTAATTGCGAAGCGGACAAAGCCGTTGGCGTCCCACCTCCAATGTAGAGGGTTCGCAACTTTTGGATATCATAAGAGCGAAACTCCTCTAGCAGATGCTCCAGGTAACTATCTACTGGTTGATTCTTGATAAATACTTTTGAAAAGTCACAATAATAACAAATCTGTGTGCAAAAGGGAATATGCACATAGGCGGACGTTGGTTTTTTCTGCATAGTACTTATTATACCATAAAGACAGGCTTGCAGATAAAAATCACCATCTCCAAAAACCAGAGATGGTGATGCATTATACTTCAGTAATATCGATGATGATTTCTTCTTGGTCTTCAGCGACGTCTGGAGTTGCTGACTGTTCTTGCCACTGCTCCTTGAGATTGTTAAAGGTTTCTTTTGACGCTTCCGTCGCTTGTCGAGCACAGTTTTTAGCTTGGTCAAGGACACTATCAAAAGTGATTTCACCAGATTCTACTTGTTCCTTTGTTTTCAGCACAAAGTCCGTTGCCTGTTCCTTCACTTCTGTTAGTTTTTCACAAACCTGCTCTCTAGCATATTCTGGATCTTCTCTCAAATCATCTAGAAAATCCTGAGCTTGACTACAAACCTGCTTGCCCTTGTCACTCGTCAAAAACAAAGCAAGAGCTGCACCTGAAACAGTACCTAAAAGGATAGAGGATAGTTTTCCCATAAGATTTCTCCTTTTTTATTTTTTGAAAAATTTACTTGCGACACGAAGAGCGGACAAGCCTGCACCTGTTTTAATGGTCTTTGAACCAGCAGATGAAGCTTTTTTGCCTAAGACACGTGCATGTTGGTTGAGGTCAGATACTGACTCAGACAAGTCCGCCACCGCCGTAAAGAGTGGATCAATCGTCGCAACTTTGACATTAATATCATCTGCTAACACATTAACCTTAGCCAACAATTCATTGGTCTGATGCAAGGTAACGTTCACATCTGAGCTCAACGTTTTGATGGTTTTCTCTGTCTCATCAATCATACGACCTGCTTTTTGAATCGTGATTGTCAAATAGACTAAACAGACAATCAAAGCAATCGCAACAAGTATATATGCAACTTCTAACATTTAGTTTTCCTCCTCTGTATGATAGAAAGGGGCTTTCTTTCGATTTTGATAAAGTATGATAAAAATACCGAGTCCGATAAGGATAACTGATAACCATTGGGAAACTCGTAGGCCAAAGAACATGAGACTATCCGTCCGCATCCCTTCGATAATCATACGACCAAAGCCATACCAAATTAAGTAGAATGCCGTGATCTGGCCACGTCTGATTCCTTTTAATTTTCGTCTAAAAATCAAGATTAAAGCAAAACCGATCAGATTCCAAACAGACTCATATAAGAAGGTCGGCTGACGGTAGCTACCATCAATGTACATCTGGTCACGGATAAAGCCTGGCAAATAATCCAGACTATCTACCGCTGCACCGTAGGCTTCTTGGTTAAAGAAGTTTCCCCAGCGCCCTAAACTCTGGGCAACCATGACACTCGGAGCTGCAATATCTAAGAAATCCCAAGTATTGATCAACTTTCTATCTGCAAAGACATAAAGGACAATAGCACCCGCTATCAAACCTCCATAAATGGCCAAACCACCATTCCAGATAGCAATGATTTCACCTGGATTTTGCAGATAATAATCTAAGCGAAAGAGTACGTAGTATAGTCTAGCACCTAAAATCGCAACTGGAAAAGCAATCAGAATGAAATCCAAAATATCATCTGACAGGATTTTCTTTTTAGGAGCTTCCTTCATGGCAAGGTAGACTGCCAAAACCAAACCAGCCACAATACACAAAGCATACCAACGAATAGAAAAAGGACCGATTTCAAATGCGACTGGATTAATCATTTTTCACCTCATTTTGAGCGATCAGACTTGTCAAGCGTTCTTCAAATAAACGTGTCGCATCAAAGCCCATTTCCTTAGCACGGTAGTTCATGGCAGCTGCTTCAATAACAACAGAAATATTGCGTCCTGTTTTTACCGGGATGCGGATACGCGGAATGGCTACACCAGAAATTTCGATTTCTTCAGCATTATTTCCTAAGCGATCGAAGGTCTTATGCGTATCATAATTTTCCAAATAAACTGCTAGTTGAACTTGTGAAGAGTCCTTAACTGCACTTGCTCCGTAGAGACTCATCACATCAATAATCCCCACTCCACGGATCTCAAGTAAATGCCTCAAAATTTCAGCTGGCTCTCCCCAAAGGGTCATTTCGTCTTTTGCAAAAATATCTACACGATCATCTGCCACCAAACGGTGTCCACGTTTCACAAGTTCCAGACCAGTTTCACTCTTACCGATACCGCTATCCCCTTGGATCAAGACACCCATGCCATAAATGTCCATCAAGACACCATGAACACTGGTCCGTTCTGCCAAACGAGAATCCAAATAGCTAGATAATTCTCCTGATAGGCGACTAGTAGCTGTTCGACTGGTTAAAATCGCAATCTTACATTCCCTGGCAGCTTTCAACATTTCTTCTGGAACTACTAAACCACGCGCAACAATAACCACTGGTGTTTCTGGTTGAAACATCTTGGTCAACACCTTATAACGGTTGTGAGAAGACATGGAGACTAAATAGGACCATTCCTTCATTCCCAACAGTTGAAGCCGCTCCGGAGTATAGTAATCAAAATAGCCCGTCATTTCCAGACCTGGTCGAGAAATATCTGCAGTATTGATTTCTTTTTCAAGTAAATCGCCTTCACCATAAACAATGTCTAATCTGAGCTTTTCAATGACTTCTTTTACTAAAACCGACATAATTTCCTCCTTCAATCGAGTTCTCCCTACTATTATATCAAATTGTGGTAGGAAGTTTCCTTTTTTTGCAGGATTTACAGTATTTATTTGGAAAGAAAAAAGGCTAGACAAGTCTAGCCTTTCATTTCAAATTAGAATTTTTTACGTTTACGAGCTGCTTCTGATTTACGTTTACGTTTTACAGAAGGTTTTTCATAGAATTCACGTTTGCGTGTTTCTTGAAGAGTACCAGCTTTAGTAACCGCACGTTTGAAACGACGAAGTGCGTCGTCAAGAGATTCATTCTTACGTACTACTGTTTTAGACATTTTTTTCACTCCCTTCAAGTTCAAGATCTATTCCATTTTACACACAAAGTGAATAATTGTCAAGAGAAAAGCAACCATAAACTTTTATTATTTTTACTTTCTTCTTTTGAAGATGAAATAAATCACTAAGATGCAGAGAATCAATCCCAAAACAGCTGGTTTTACAATCGATATGCCACTTCCTCCACTAAATAAAAGACTATGGGCAACCTTCAGAAACGCTCCGATCACTACCGTTGCTAATAATCCATACCAACGTCTACTCCACGTTAAGGATATAATCGCCGTAAAAAATGCTAGAATCGTCGCCAGAATAATAACTTTTTCAATACTCCATCCGCTCGTAAAATAAGCCTTCTCAAAATTCAAAAACTCAATTACTTTTACATCAACTATTTCCGGCTTTGGGAACCAAAACATGCTAGTAAATAGGCAAAATATAGAAAAGAAAATCAGGCTATAGGATTTTTTATAAGCTCCCATTACAATTGGAATAATAAAGAGAGGGCGAATATACCAACTCAGAGTATTCTGGTGTCTAGTAAATGCCCACTCAAAAAAGCTCGTATCTGATAAAAAAACGACAATGATCGCAATCGTTAGAAACAAGAAAATAACCCCGCCTATTTTATCTAACGTTTTTATTTTCATAACTTTTCCCTTCTTGAATTCATAAAATTAATCTATCCATGGCAGATCCCCGCTAAGTGAGTTATCAACCACTAATCGTTTTATTGGTAAAATATTACTGTTCTTCCAACCACGCTTTTATTCTATTGTCAAGATATCTATTTGCTCATCGTTAACGATAATTGCTTGGTGGTTATGAAGCGGTAGCAATTCAAGCTGATTTTTATAGGTTTCAAAGGTCTTCTTGCTACTATTAGTAAAAGGCTCCTCACCATAATGTGGAAGGATGTAAAAATCCACTTCATCCAATCCCGCTGTATCAGATAACTCTGTCGCTACCGTCTTATCGTCCATGAGTTTATTGTAGTCAATATCCTTGGCTGTAATGATAGCCCCTGCTGATTCTCCCACATAGACCAACCCATCTCTTATTTGCTCTTTGATGAGAGATAGGAGTTGCTTTTTCTTTAATTCTTGCAATAAATAAAAGGTATTCCCACCTGAGATATAAAGAATCTTACTTTGGAAAATCTTTGCCTGTGCAGTTTCTCGATCACAAGAAGCAATATCTAGAACCTCTATCTCAAATCCTAAATCTCTGAATGTTTGCTGAGCCTCATCGATATAGGCAGTATAGTCCTCTTTGTTCCCAGCGGTAGGAATAAATAAAACCTTATTTTCTAGATTCTTTTCCTTTGCATAATCGCTAAAAAGCTTTTTGACACCAGCAAAGTATGAACATAAAAATAATTGTTTCATGATTGTACCTCCATTAATGTTTAACAATTTTATAAAGGATCCATGATCCCTTTCTTTGACTAGTTACGAGCTCAAATCCTACTGATAACAAGAATCGTCTAAATGCTTCTTCGCTTTGGACCTCTGGTAAAAAGTAAGACAACTTGTTATATTCACAAGCCAGTAAGAGCATCCCGCCTGATTTGAGTATTCTTCGAAGTTCCATAAAAGAAGCCTCTAAATCCTGCCAATGAAAATGAGTTTGAAAGGCTGTGATTAAATCAACACTTTCATCAGAAAAACCTGTCTCCCTAACATCTCTTCGTTCAAAATTTAGATTAGTCATCTCTATCTGTTTGGCTTGAGCTATTGCAGTATCTGAAATATCGATTCCAGTTATGGTACTTTGCGGAAAAGTTTCTTTCAGTAGGATAGTTGAACGACCATTCCCAACTCCTACATCTAAGATTACAGGGTAAGATGTTCTATCCAGATAACGAATTGCCCATACAAACATGGGGAGATAGGTTCGATTCCACAATTTCATCATTCGTTTTCCTAGAAAGCCCGAAGGATTCTTTGATTGCTGAATTAAGCGACTAAACAGAAACATTAAAAGTAAAAAACAAATAAAAGCGATTATATAAATCAAAGTTCAAGCCTCCCTGTATAGCTATATTATACCACTTTAGCAGGATAGTAAACATTTGAAGTAAAAAGCCACTCACTCCAAAGAGCAAGTGGTTCTTGTCATTTTACTTTTCAAGCAAGCTGAGCGCTTCAGCATCCGCAATAATAGTCACATCAGGGTGGTTTTGTAGGCTACTTGCTGGGAGGTTCTCAGTCACTGGGCCTGATACTGTGCCAGCAATGGCTTCTGCTTTCGACTCACCGTAAGCAAAGAGAATAATTGACTTGGCATCCAAGATGTTTTTAATCCCCATTGAGATGGCTTGAGTTGGAACGTCTTCAATCTTGTCAAAGAAGCGAGCATTGGCTTCGATTGTAGATTGATCAAGTTCTACTAAATGTGTTTGACTGTCAAATGGAGTACCTGGCTCATTAAAGCCGATATGTCCATTGCGACCAATTCCCAAGATTTGCAAATCAACAGGATGGTCAGCCAAAATTTGATTGTAGCGTTCAACTTCAGCCTCAGCATTGTCCTTAATTCCACGAGGTAAGAAGCTTTCTTTAAATGGTTTTTGGTTGAATAAGTGTTCTTGCATAAAATGACGATAAGACTGAGGATTGTCTCCGTCAAGTCCCACATACTCATCAAGGTTTACACTAGTTAGATTTGAAAAATCAAGGTCACTCTCAACGATTTCCTTGTAAAACTCAAGTGGACTGCTCCCTGTCGCAAGTCCTAATGTTTGAGCACCATTGGCCAATTTTTCCTTCAAAATCTCAAAAGCTGCTTTTCCACCTTCGACTTGATTTTCAACTTTTATAACTTTCATCTTTTCATCCTCCGTTTTAATCTATATTTATTATATGGTATAGACCAATTTTTGTCAAGTGAAAACGATTTAATTTCTAAAAAAAGAGCGCCTAAACTTGAAACGTGTTATAATGGATAAGATTAGAACTTAGAAAGAATGATGAAAAAAATGAATACAGCTGATTTTGATTTCCACTTGCCTGAGGAATTGATTGCCCAAACGCCACTTGAAAAACGAGATGCCTCCAAGCTTCTCATCGTAAACCGGGAAACGGGAGAATTTCAGGATAAGCACTTCCACTCTATTATCGATATGCTGGAACCTGGAGATGCTCTTGTTATGAATGACACCCGCGTTCTTCCTGCCCGCCTCTATGGCCAAAAAGAAGAGACAGGAGGCCATGTGGAACTTCTCCTACTCAAAAATACTAGTGGTGATGAGTGGGAAGTTCTGGCTAAACCTGCCAAACGCCTCAAGGTTGGCACTCGTGTCAATTTTGGCGATGGTCGTCTCAGCGCTGTCGTTACGGAAGAATTGACCCACGGAGGCCGCATTGTCCGCTTCGAATACCAAGGAATTTTTCTAGAAGTCTTGGAAAGTCTAGGTGAAATGCCACTACCACCCTACATCCATGAAAAACTGGATGACCGTGAACGTTATCAAACCGTCTACGCTAAAGAAAGTGGCTCTGCTGCTGCACCGACTGCTGGCCTCCACTTCACCAAAGAACTGCTAGCAGAAATCCAAGCCAAAGGTGTTCATCTGGTCTATCTCACTCTTCACGTCGGACTCGGAACTTTTAGACCCGTTTCTGTAGACAATCTGGACGAACACGAAATGCACTCCGAATTCTACCAACTTTCTGAGGAAGCAGCTGCCACCCTTCGCTCTGTCAAGGAAAATGGAGGTCGCGTCATCGCTGTCGGAACCACTTCTATCCGCACGTTAGAGACTATTGGTTCCAAGTTTAATGGGCAAATCCAGGCAGATTCTGGCTGGACCAATATCTTTATCAAACCTGGTTACGAATGGAAGGTTGTGGACGCCTTTTCAACCAACTTCCATCTGCCAAAATCAACTCTCGTCATGTTGGTTTCTGCCTTTGCCGGCCGTGAATTAGTCCTAGATGCATACCAGCACGCTATTCAAGAACGCTACCGTTTCTTCAGTTTCGGTGATGCCATGTTTATCTATTAAGAAAATCCCTATTAGGAAACCTAATAGGGATTTTTCTAATCATTCCATACTAAACTTTGGATCTTTCAAGCTCTGAACACTGGCATTGATAACCGCTCCGATAATCAAAATCTTTGCAATAAGAATAAACCAGAACATCATGACTACCACGATGATGGAACTGAAAAAACGGACATCGACTAGGTGATTGACATAGTTATTAAAATAAACAGAAAAGATATTCAATAAACCGATAAGAGTTAGTAATACAAAGACACTTCCTGGTAAAACATAGCGGATTCGTGGTGTTTTTACTTTTGGAAGGAAGTAATAAATCATAACCAGAATGGCAAAAATCAAAGCATAGACTAGAGGGCCTGTAAAATCTTGCAGGTAGGAAAATAGCGGGCTGTCTGATTGCCAGTAAGTTTTGAGAAGGTTGAGCAACATGCGACCAAACATACTCAAAAACAAGGCTAGAGCAAAAAGGATCTGCAAGCCGAGGCTAACAAGCAAACTCATCAACTGATGGGAGATAATTCCTCGACTTTTGGTCACTCCATAGGCTTTGTTAAAAGCTTTTTGGAGGAAATCCATTGATTTTGAAAAGGTCCATAGGGCTGACAAAACAGCAAAACTCAGCAAGCCAGTTGATGGTTGAGTCAGAACTTCTCGGACAATCTTAGCGACCACATCATACACTGTATCAGGCAAAAATTCCTTAATTGTAAGTAAGAAATTTGAGACTGGAATCTGAAAATAAGGCAAAATATTGACCATTATCATTAGCAAAGGAAAGATTGAAACCAACCAATAGTAGGCAACCGCAACACTGGTCAACTCACTATCCGATGCTTGATAATAATGCAAAAAAGCTTTCAATAAGGGCTTATCCAATAGCTCCTTCCACCACTTTTTCATATCCCATCCTCCGTCATTTTCTTCATCATCTAAGTTCTTCTGATTAAATCTAGCATATCATAAGGTAAGGTATTTGCGGCCTCTTTCAGAGAATAATTTTCTAAGTTATTCACATTTTGGCGTAGTTCTTTGGCATACTTGGCTGTTATCAGTTTAGCTTCTTCGTATTCAAAGATTGCCTTACGTTCGAGATAGTAACCTCGTAGCATTTCATCGATATTGTTTGGCTTGATGCGATTGATAACCCGCTCAACAAAGGCACCACTTCCGATAATGGCCGTCTCGCGTAGACGAGACTCTTGCATAAAACTAATCAGAGAACTCTTGTAAACCCCTTTTAGGTTTTCCAAACTCTCGATAATCAGCTCTGTATTTTCCAGATACAACTCTGAAATCTGATCATAGTCAACTGCTAGTAGTTTACGAGATTCTTCATTCATCCAACTACGGAAAGTTTTGCCAAAGGTAAACATTTCATGGAGTAGAAAGCGCAGTATCCGTAAAGAAACTAGGAAGTAATAAGTCACTCTAGAAGCGAAATTCCGATTGATACTCTGCTCCATGTTTTTTAGGTAACGTTGGTAAACTCGATAGCCACGCTCGCTGATTCTATTTTCTTCGTAGGCTTGCTCCAAACCATCACTCTCAATACTCAAGATAAGGAGTTTGAGAGACTCCCAGTCCTCTTGGACTCTTTTATTTTCCTGACTAAGGATGAGATTTTCAATCCGACCATGATAATTATCAATAGCTGCATAAAGAGGAAGTTTGTTCTTGTGATGGTCCAGCTCTTTTTCTAATTCTGCAGCCACATCATTCAGAATCGCAATATGCATCAAATGGTCCTTGCTTTCCTCTTGTTCCTCAGACAAGTGGGGGAGAACTAATAAACCTGTTAGAAAGCTCAATAGTGTAACGCCTGCTACAAGGAAGAGTAACAGAGGATACTCCTGCTCCAAATGACTTGGTATGAGGAGAATGGTCGCGATAGATACTGTCCCTTTGACACCAGAGAAGGTCAAAAGAAGCATATCTTTCATGTACTTATGAATTTTTTTCTTAAGTCGACGCGTCCTCACAAAGTAAAAACCAGCAATCATGACAAAGCGGATCGCAAAAAGCAAGAAGGTCAGAACGACAACTGAAATCAGTAAAAGAAGGGGATTGTAGAGAGAATTAGACAAAATTGGCTCTGCTATCAACTCTAACTCCATTCCCAAGAGAACAAAGACTGAGCCATTTAGCATAAAGGTCACGGTATGCCATACGGTCTCCGTCACAGTGTCTACTTGAGCCTCAAGGAGCGTAATTTTCTTAAAGCGGCTGGCCTTCAAAATACCCGAAACCACTACTGCGATAATCCCTGAAACATGAAACTCTTCTGCGATAAAAAAGGTCATGAGCGGCAAACTTAGCTCTAGCAATAGTTCACTGGCTATATCTATCGCTCGCACACTCAGTAAAAAGCTATGCACAAAACGATTGACCATAGCCGTCACAAAGCCGACTACAAAACCACCAAGGATAGAAAGTGCTAAGGAAGTTCCAGCTTGGTTGAGAGAAAAAGTTCCTGTTGTCCAAGCAGCAAGAGCCATCTGAAAGGCAACCAAACCAGAAGCGTCATTTAAGAGCCCTTCCCCTTTTAGGATATTGGAAACCCGTTTAGGAAAACGAAAACGTTCAGAAAGAGATGCAAAGGCAACCAAATCCGTTGGCCCAAGTGCCGCTCCAACTGCTAAACAGGCAGCTAAAGGAAGAGTCATCCAAAGGAAGTGAGCCATGCCTCCTAAGCTTAAGGTCGAGATAAAAATCACAGGAAAAATCAGAAAGACAACAATCCGCCAGTGCTTCAAAATGGATGTAATATCCGCTTCTTCTGCCTCTCGGAAAAGTAAGGGACCAATAACCATGGCTAGAAACAGCTCTGTATTGAGATGAAAGTCCGCATCGGGAACAAATAAACCTATCCCAATCCCCAAAAGGATTTGTACAAGAGGAAGGGGCAGAAAAGGGAGAAGTTTATTGGTCGTGGTTGAAATGATTAAGACAAATAAAAATAGAATCAAGTAAATGAGTAATTCCACACAATTCCTCCTTAATCTTTTTTACAACAAGATTCAAAAATCTCCTTTTGCTCTTGGATTTTCTGATCAATCTTAGAACAGTCTTTGTGCTCAATTTTTTTCTGGCATCGTTCCATTTCAAGAGCCACTAATTTTTTCTTGATTTTAAGCATTTTCTTGCTCATATGTGCTTCGTCGAGCACTCCGACTGCTCGCTCGTGATGCGTTGACTCGACAAAATTTTGGCGCATTGCCTCAAGCTTCTCACGAAGGTATTGTTTATCCATGTCTATACCTTTCTAATTTTTCAATCATAACTAAAAACGGTGGATTATTAACTTGGTTGAGAGTCCGATAAATGGCAACTGTATACTCTTGTTGGTTCAACTGGCTAACAAACTCCAATACAGCATCCCTCTCAGTATCTCCTCCTTCATGACCATAGTAGATCATGATCGCAATCCGTCCCCCTTTGACAAGCAAATGACACAGTTTCTCTAATGCTTCGATAGTAGTCTGAGGTTGAGTGATGACGGATTTGTCAGCAGAAGGCAGATAACCCAGATTAAAAATCCCTGCCTTAGCTTCTGTCACAAATTGGTCCAGTGTCTCGTGACCTTGCAAGATTAACTGGGCATTTGTCATTCCAGCCTGATCCAAACGCTCTTGCGTCTTCTCCAAAGCCTGCTCCTGGATATCAAAGGCATAGACTTGCTTGGCTAACTTGGCTAGAAAAAGGGTATCATGGCCATTGCCCATGGTCGCATCCACTACGATATCCTCTTTTGTCACAACTTCCGCCAAAAAATCATGTGCCATCTCAAGTGGTCTTTTCATTTTAAAACTCCTGTTTTACAGCCTTGCATCCTTGAACACTTCCGCGACGGCGCATCTCAGTTTCAATAGCATTTAGCACTTCCCATTTTTTGAGGCTCCACATGGGACCAATCAGCATATCTCTAGGCGCATCTCCTGTAATTCGATGGATGACGATATGCTTGGGAATGATTTCCAACTGGTCACAAATGACCTTGACATACTCATCCTGACTCATCAGTTGCAAACGTCCTTCATGGTAATCTCGCTGCATCCGTGTATTGGTCATGAGGTGAAGCAAGTGCAGTTTAATTCCTTGAATATCATTGTCCGTGACACAGCGACGGACATTTTCAATCATCATCTCATGAGTCTCACCGGGCAAACCATTGATCAAATGGGAAACAATCTCAATCCTGGGATATTTTCTCAAGCGTTTGACCGTTTCCACATACAATTCGTAGGAATGGGCACGGTTAATCAAGTCAGAGGTTGCTTCAAAAGTAGTCTGCAAGCCCAATTCTACAGTCACATGCATGCGTTCCGATAACTCAGCCAAATATTCAATGGTTTCGTCTGGCAGACAGTCTGGCCGCGTTCCAATATTGATTCCTACTACACCTGGCTCGTTGATAGCCTGCTCATATCGCTCCCGAATCACTTCCACCTTTTCATGGGTGTTGGTAAAGTTTTGAAAATAAACCAGATACTTTTTAACATCTGGCCATTTGCGGTGCATAAAGTCAATTTCCTTATAAAATTGCTCACGGATAGGGGCATCTGGTGTTACAATAGCATCTCCAGAACCTGAAACCGTACAAAAAGTACAACCACCATGAGCTACAGTTCCATCCCGATTGGGACAGTCAAATCCCGCATCAATAGGAACTTTGAAAGTCTTTTCTCCAAAAAGTTTTCGATAATAATCATTCAAGGTATTATAAGATTTCATAACTCTCATTATAACAAAAAACACCTACAATCTCAAAAGCCTGACTTTCCAACAAATCCCCTTGTTTCTCATTTCCTTTAGCGTTTTTTTATGATACAATATGGGTATGATTTTAATGAAAATAGCATCTATTTTATTATTGATATTAACCTTGGTGGTTTGCTTTATTGTCACCAAGCTTTTCGGACTTAGGAAAATAGGATTTAATTTCGCGGATCTAGCTTTTCCACTGTTGGTATTCGAGTATTACCTTATCACTGCTAAAGCCTTTACCCACAACTTTCTACCGCGACTTGGAGTCGCACTTTCTCTCCTAGCAATCCTCCTTGTAGTCTTTTTCCTTGCCAAAAAACGAAGTTTTTATTACCCTAAATTCATCAAATTCTTCTGGAGAGCCGGTTTTCTCCTTACCTTAATCATCTACATAGCAATGATTGTCGAATTGATGATGGTAAAATAATTACTAACCCAGTATTAAATGCTGGGTCTTTCTTTTACTCCTATATCTAAAAAAGACCAGAGGAATCCTCTGGTCTTTTATCACAGATTAAACCTAAGAAAAATAAATGGAAACTATCTTTCTCACGCTAGATTATTTATTTTTACGGCTTACAAAGTACAATCCACCAGTCACTGCCATCAAAGCAAGTCCTGCAACTACTGCTGCGTTAGATGCTTTTTCACCAGTGTTAGGAAGTTGAGGTTTTTGTCCTGGTTTTCCTGGTTCATTTGGTTCACCTGGTGTTGGTTTTTCTGGAGTATGTGTATTTGTGATATTGAAGCCTTCTACTTCAGATGTATAACCATCAACTGGAACTTCTACTACAGAGTATTTGATTTCTTGACCATTTTCTTTGTAACGATCAAGCCCTGTAAACTCATAAGTCCAACCAGTTGCTTCTGAAACTGTAGCTTCTTGAACGGTTTCTTTACCATCCGCAAGAAGTTTCACTGTGATAGAATCTGGACGGATACCGTCTTTGTTATTTTCATCATTCCAGATCTTCTTACCTTTTACAGTAGTTTTCTCTGGTGTATGTTTGTTGGTAATAGTGTACTTACCGTCTTTTTCTGAAGTAATTGTTGTTTCGTATGATGCAACAGCTACTTCTTTGACAGTGTACTTGATTTCTGTACCATTTTCATACTTAGGAAGTGCTTTTGATTCAAACTTCCAACCAGTTTTTTCTGAAACTTCAATTTCTTGAACAACTTTATCGCCATTAAGAATTTGAACTTTCACAGATGTAGTACGTTTGCCGTCTTGGTTGTTGTTGTCATCCCACACCTTAGTTCCTGAAAGAACGACTGTTTCTGGATTATGAGTGTTAGTTACCACTTGACCAGTCACAGAGGCTTCATAGCCAGCTGGAACATCCACTTCCTTGATAGAGTAAGTGATTTCTTTACCAGCTTCGTATTGTGGAAGTTTTGTAAATGATGCTACCCAAGTGTTAGCGTCGGTCTTATCCTTAGCTGTCAAGGTCAATTTCTTACTTTCAACAGCTACTGGTTTAGATCCATCTACAGATTTGAAAAGTTGAACCGTTACGGACTTAGGACGTTTGCCGTCTTGGTTGTTCGCGTCGTTCCATACTTTTGTTACCTTGTAGTCGATTTCTTTTGGTGCATATTTGTTTGTGATGGTAAAGTCTGTAATAGTTGATTCGTATTCTGCCACAGCTTCTTCTGTTACAGTGTATTTGATTTCTTTACCAGCTTTATATTTTGCTAATTTTTCGAATGTAGCAGTCCAAGTTCCGTCTGTGGCTGCTTGAACTTCTTTCGATGCGACTTTCTGACCATCTGCTAAAAGATTGATTGTAATCTTAGTTGGACGTTTGCCGTCTTGGTTGTTCGCGTCATCCCAGTTCTTGGTTGCTTTAATGTCAACTGTTTCTGGAGAATAGCTATTGGTGATAGTGAATCCTGATGCAGCGTCACCAGTAACTTCTGAAGTGTAACCAGGAACAGTTACTTCTACTACTGTGTACTGGATAGGTGTGCCACCTTTATCAGCATCAAGGTCTGTGAAGCTTCCAGTCCAATTGTTTGCTTCAGTCAATGTAAGTGTCTTACCTGTATCTTGACCGTCTGCAAGCAATTTAACTGTGACAGAAGATGGGCGTTTACCATCTTGGTTGTCCTTATCATCCCATGCTTTCTTCACAGAAACTGAAGTTTTGGCTGGAGTGTATTTGTTTGTAAATACAAGATCTTTTGCTTCTTTTGAAGC